>DGGS01000013.1 GCA_002392325.1 Bacteroidales bacterium UBA3868 | reverse complement strand
CTATAACTCGAGCGTTCCAGGTATTCGCAATTGGTGCTGTATCCGAAATAATGTGTCAAAGCCCAAGGCACATCTTGAGAATATGCGCCGGAGCCATCCGCACCATACATCATGTCCACCGCCGTGCCGCAATGGAAGATCAATTTGGCAACTTCGTTGTTGTAGAAGTCCAACTTGTCACTCATGGCCTCATAAAAATAGTTTTGCTGGGAGAAGTTCACATAGAAATCTCCGTAATCTGTATGGTTTGTGTGAAAACCTTGTCCACTATGCGGATAGCGATAGTAGTACATTATCATGGCCATGGCCACAGCCACACATCCATTGGGCGTGCGCATGTCGTATCCGCCGGGAGCTTCGGGATCGATTGGGGAATATGCGTTGTAATAGCGTGTTTGGTTCCAAAGGGCTGTGATCAGGGGGTGCACAATAACGGTATCCTGGTCTTTGGTTCCATAGGCATAATCCAAAGCATCCCATTGGTGCCGCACCTCTTCCGATGGAGTAATTTGCTGATTACGGGCATATTGCACCTGGCTGGCATAATACTCTATCCACATGTTGGCAGCGGGCGCGGGATTCTCATAATCATATTGCTGGTCGGTGGAATAGGCCAGCATGGGCATCACCGCATCATCAGCGGCCATCACGATAAAACCCTTCGGGAAATTCACGATCAGCAATAGCGTATCGTGCTGTTTTACCACAAAATGATAGTCTTTAGGCAATGAACATTCCTCCGGAGAACCGGCGGGGAGCACCTGCTGGAAAGCCGCAACCGCCTTGTTCATTAAATATTTAGGGGTGACGGGGGCTGCGAAAGTGGAATTCACCACCATCAGTAACCCTGTCAGGAATGCCAATAAAAAGATTTTATTTTTCATTTTCAATTTTTTAAAGGGTGCAAAAATAAAAAAATTAGGATACTTGACGACAAATATCCTAATTAATTTATAAGTTTGCGGTCAACTAAAAGTTGTTAATGTCAGGGATAGGGTCCATCAGATCGTCATCTTTGTCCTCGCGCATAGAACTGCCCGTGGAGCGTTGAAGCGAGGCGATGAGCGAACCGATCATCTTGGTGAGTTCCATCAACTGGTTGCGGGAATGCTCGGTGGATTCTACCGGGAAAAGGCCTTTTTTGGACAGGATTTCGGTGAACACCACGCACTCGCGCACGGAACTCTTGGCCATTTTAAGATAATACAAGAACTGCGTTTTGCTGCGGGATGATCCTTCCGCTGTATGCAATGCGATATTCTGTGCGGATTTAAGGAAAGATTCAACCAAAACTTTTTGAGTAATAGTGTTTTCCAATTTGCCTAATTCATCATATAGCCAAACAATATAATCCATCGCTTTGGCATATATTCTCAGATCCTCAAACCTGAAGAAGCTAACGTTGTTATCGTTTTCGTTCATAATACTTAATCTTTATAAAGTTAATAATAGGCACCAAAAATAATTTTTTTTTTCAAATCCGCAACTTTTTTTATGTTTTTTTGTTGTTTTTTTTCATCGTCTTGCATTTAAAGCGGCACCGATAGAGGAAAACAAAACCAAATTTTATTAATTTTGCAGCCGCTAAAACATACTGTCATTTTATAAAATGGGGAAGTTTCAGAAGATCAAAAACATTTGGAAGATAATCGTCAAGGATTGGAAGACGCGGTATCGTCTGGTTTTTTCCAATGAAGAAACCTTGGAGCAGCGTTTTGTGGTCAGGCACATCACCATTCAAAAAGTGTTTGTGGTAGCCGTCCTCGCCGCTTTCATTGTTTTCCTGCTCACAACCGTCCTCATTGCGCTGACCCCATTGCGCTTGTACATACCGGGTTACACCTCCAACAAAGACTACAAGATGTATCGACAGGCGGCCAACAAGATTGATTCGTTGGAGAAGGTTATCGCCTACAATCAGGAGTACATTGACCATTTTTCCGCCATGGCAAAAGGAGAAGTGCCCACGGCTGAAGAGATGGACAAGAATGCGGCCGCCACACCGCAGGTGCACACCCGTGAACGCCGCAAGGACCTGGCGAAACAGACTCAGAACATCATCGAAGAGGCCGAGATGATTTTGGGGCGCGTGCATAACAACAGCACCGTATCCAAGCCCAGTATTGACCAAGCCAAAATCAGCAACCTCTCCATATACCCACCCGCATTAGGTGCGGTTACGCGTGTGTTCAACCTCGGAGAGAACCATTTTGGCATTGACATCAACGGGAACAGAAACAGCGCTGTGAACTGCGTGGCCAACGGGGTGGTCATCTTCGCCGGTTTCAACGCCAACGACGGCCATGTCATCATCGTGCAACACCCGGGAAATCTGATTTCCGTGTACAAGCGGAACTCCTCATTACTAAAAAAATGCGGCGACAAAGTGTATGCCGGAACCCCCATTGCCATTATGGGAAACAGCGGTGCCGCAGAGGGGAAGACCACCCACCTGCACTTTGAATTGTGGTATAACGGATTCCCTATCAACCCATTAGATTATCTTGTCATTCATTAGAATATGGAAAAAACAATCAGTATAGAGCCCTCTGATGTGGTCGGATTGTACGGCAGTCAGAACGCGAATATAGAACTGCTCAAAAACATTTTCCCTAAGTTGAAAATCATTGCCCGAGGCAACGACATCAAGGTGGCGGGCGAGGATCACGAAGTGGAACTTTTTGAAGAGCGCGTGCAACTATTGGTTAAGCATTTGGAAGAGTACGGGAAACTGACCGAAACCGACATTCTGAACATCATCGCCATGGAAGACGACAGTTTTTACCGTTTGGACGGCGATGGCAGCAATGTCATTGTGCACGGACGCGAGGGGAAAATCATCAAAGCCATCACACCCAACCAGAAAAAGATGGTGGAGAGCGCCAACAAGAACGACATGGTGTTTGCCATCGGTCCTGCCGGCACCGGGAAAACCTACACAGCCGTCGCTCTTGCCGTCAGAGCACTGAAAAACAAACAGATACGCCGAATCATCCTGACCCGTCCGGCGGTGGAGGCAGGCGAAAATTTAGGTTTTCTGCCCGGTGATTTACGGGACAAACTGGACCCCTATTTGCAACCGCTGTACGATGCGCTGTGGGATATGATTCCCATGCAGAAGCTCATGTCGTACATGGAGGACAAGGTCATTGAGATTGCGCCGTTAGCTTTCATGCGCGGACGCACTTTGGACAATGCCTATGTCATCCTCGATGAAGCGCAAAACGCCACTTCGGCGCAGTTGAAGATGTTTCTCACCCGTATGGGCAAGAATGCCAAATTCTTCATCACCGGTGACATCACGCAAATTGACCTGCCCAAGAACCAGCAGTCGGGACTTATTCAGGCCGACCGCATTTTGAGCAAGATTCCGGGCATTGACTTCATCTACATGGACGCTCGCGACGTGGTGCGCCATCATTTGGTGACCAAAATCATCAAGAGTTACGAAGATTACGAGGAAAAGCAGGCCGCTTACGAGCAGAAACGCAAAGAAGAGCGATTGGCGCAAAAGGCGGAAAACAAAACGGCAAATGAGTAAATCACTGAAAATCAGATATTATCTATATCCTTTCGCTTGGATTTTCGGAGGTATTGCCTGGATACGCCGCCGTTTGTACAAGGCCGGCATCCTAAAGACCTACCAACCCGAGATTCCGGTGGTTTGCGTAGGCAATATCGCCATCGGGGGAACGGGAAAGACCCCTCATGCGGGATTCATTACCCGGGTGCTGTCGAAGCAATACCATGTATCCATGCTGAGTCGCGGTTACGGGCGCACAAGCAAAGGTTACATCTTGGCCAACACCACGCCCATGGAGCAACTGTCGGCGGCCCTAATTGGCGACGAACCGCTGCAATTGCACGAGCGTTTTCCATCGTTGCCGTTGGCGGTGGCGGAGAACCGGAAAGAGGGCATCCGGAAGTTGTTGGAGTACGCGCCCGACACGGATGTCATCGTCATGGACGACGCCTACCAGCATTTGTCGGTAACCCCCACCCTGAGGATGATTCTGACCGAATACGCACGGCCCTATTTCGAAGACTACCCCATGCCCGCGGGACGGTTGCGGGAATTTCCGTCTGCCGTGGCAGATGCCGACCTCGTAGTTGTCACCAAAGTGACCGACGAGATGGAGGCGATTGACCGTGACGCATGGCGCAAGCGGTTGGGACTCCGTGATGACCAGCCACTCTTTTTCACACGGTACCAGTACGCTGCGCCGGAGCCCGTGACTGCCGCCGCGCAAAATCTAACGCTGACTTCCGACACTGACATCATCCTCATGACCGGCATCGCGCGCTCACAACCCTTATACGAGCATCTTCAAACCAACTATCACATTTCCAAACACATAAAATATCCTGACCATCACCGTTATACGATTTCTGAAATCGAACAACTGAAAAAATATTTCGGTGAGAACAGCGTTTTATTCACTACGGAAAAAGACTGGATGCGTCTGCAAGGCGAGAGCTTCAAAAAAACATTATCTTTGCTGCCCGTATTCATTTTGCCGATTGAAATCGAATTTTTAACTGAAGAAGAACATCAAACATTTATCCATATTTTAAAAGACCATGTTAGAAGAACGCAGAAAAAAAATTGAGGAAACCATTTCCTATCTCAATAACAGAAAACACATCAGCCCTAAAATCGCCATCGTATTGGGCTCCGGCTTGGGCGGACTCACGCAATCCATGGAAATCGTGGATGAGATTCCTTACACGGAGATTCCGAATTTCCCCGTTTCCACAGTAAAGGGACATAAGGGGACCATGATATTCGGCCGGCTGGGTGGCGTCGAAGTATTGGTCTTCAATGGCCGGATGCACTATTATGAGGGTTATCCGATGGATGTGGTCACCTATCCCCAGCAGATACTGAAAGGACTGGGTATCAATATTTTAATCTTATCCAATGCGGCGGGCGGCATGAATCCCACCTTTAAGGTTGGCGACATCATGATCATCAAGGACCACATCAATCTGTTTGGCAACAACCCGTTGATGGGACCGAATGACGATGAGTTGGGTCCGCGTTTCCCGAACATGAGCGAGGTTTATTCGCACCGGCTCATCAAACTGGCGTACGAGAAGTCGAAAGAGACGGGCGTGCACTTGCAAGAGGGCGTCTATATGGGCGTTTCAGGACCCTGTTTCGAAACTCCTGCCGAGTATCGTATGTTCCACATCATGGGTGCTGACGCTGTGGGCATGTCCACGGTACCGGAAGCCATCATGGCGCATCACAGAGGACTGGAAATCTTTGCTTTGTCTGTCATCACCGACCTTGGTGTGGTTGGGCAAGTAATGGAAGCCTCGCATGAAGAGGTGTTGCAGGCCGCCAACACGGCAGGTCCGAACATGGTAAAGTTGATTTGCGCGATGCTGCCTGAGATGTAAGATTAGAAAACCACGGGCAACAGCAGTTCCACGATAATAGCCACGAGCACGGCCACCAGGGCCACCCGGACTAATCCACGATTTTTCCAAGCCATGACAATAGCCACCATTGTTGCGATAGCGGCGGAGGCGAAGTGTGGTGTGGTTGCACCTGTTGGTGTGGTGGAATAGAGCACATCGGGGAAGGTCATGGCCGAAAGCACACAGAACGGGATATAGAACAAAAAGTCCTGAATCCATTCGTTTTCCATCTTTTTCCGCACAAAACCGATGGGTATCACGCGAATAAGATAAGTGGTGAGTGCCATGATCACCATACAGATGGCGACATTCTGCATACTACACATGGGCACCTCCTTCCTGAACATTTCTTCTTCTAAACCGTTTCACCTCCTTGATAGAGGCGCAGATAGCGGCACCGAGGATGGCGGAAATGATAATAGCCCAGCCCCCGCCGCCGCTCTTGGAGAGCACATTGATGCCGGGCACATATTTGAACAGGCAGGAGAGCAATGCGGAAACGATGACCGCAATGGCCACTTTCCTACCCTTACGGGCTGGCGGGATGATGATAGCGATGAACATGCAGTAGAGGGCGATGCCGAAGCAGCCCTGGAGCATGGGCGAGAGCAAGCTGGAGGCCACTGCGCCAAGGCATGTGCCGAGTGTCCACCCGAAAATCGGGGTGGCCATCAAACCGCCGAAGAACGGGAAGTTGACATCGTCTTTTTCCATGGAAGCGAGCGCGAAGACCTCATCGGTGATGCAGAAGGCCATGATGGCGCGCTTGTAAAACGGCATCTCCGGTGCCACTTTCTGTGAGAGGGAAAGCGACATCAGCATATAGCGCAGATTGATGACAAAAGTGGTGATTACCAGTTCAATATAAGGTGCGCCGCCCTCGATGAGGCGTATGCCGGCAAACTGGCCCGCCGAAGCCATGTTGGTGAGTGAGATAATCGTAGCCTCCAACGGATTGAAGCCCATCTTCACGGCAATCAATCCGAAGGTAAAAGAGACGGGAATGTAACCCAAGCAGATGGGAAATCCCTTCTTTATACCCCTAATAAACTCATTCATAGATGATTATCTTTTCAATTTTGAGATTGCAAAGATAGTAAAAATTTAGTTCTCAAAAATGACATAAAATATGGCCAACGGGATTAATGTAGAATTATTTTTATATATTTGCGAACATATTTTTTAGCATACAGCAAATATTATCATTAATCAACTCAGAAAGAATTAGACATCAATTTCAGAACATATATGCACATGATGAATGGACTAAGGGAAGAGCTAAGTGGTTCAAAATTCTGGACATCGAATCAACTTGGTTTTGGTATTTCGGAACGGGTAATGGGGATACATTGTGGTAATAAAAAATCTTCTGCTATGAAAAGACTTCAATCAATATTAATCCTTTTTGCCATATTGGTCTTAACTTGTTGTGAGAAACCATCTTTGTGTTTCGAACGCGTCCCATACACTGGCAATGAATTGCGCACCGACGGCTTTTACTATACCGACAAATATTATCACAATTTTGATGACACACTGCCCAATGACAGTCTTTTGTTCATCTATTTTCTGTATAAGGACGGTTCCTGGTTTGAGGGTGGAACATATCATGTGACAGATGTGAATGATATAACACCAGAGATGATACAGGATTACCACACCAAATACCCTCATAATTATAATACTGAAATAAATTGGGGACTTTTCAAAGTCCACCCCAACAACATTTACTGGACATTATATCATGTATGGGAATTGGGTGTGAGCACCAAGTCGTTAGACTCTGCCTATATTTTGAACGACACTACGTTTGTTCAAGTTAATTATACTTCAGAACAAACACCTTACAAAATCACTTACCATTTCCAGAAATTCCCCTACAAGCCGGACAGCAGTGTGGCATACCAGTGGTTTCCGTAAATCTACTATTGTTAACCATCTGTTTTTTTTGTCCATTCTGGTTCAAAATTCTGGACATCGACCCAACTTGGTTTTGGTATTTCGGAACAGGGAATGGGAGCACCTTATGGTAAATAAAATTCCTCGGCTATGAAAAAAATTCTAACACTAATAATTCTTTTTGCTATATTGGCCTTATCTTGTAAAAGACCACACCTTGCTTTCGACCGTACGCCATTTTTAGGCAACGAACTGAGGACAGATGGTTTCTATTATTATACCTATTATCCAAATTCACAATGGGATACAACCAATCGGACTTATGTCTTCTTTTTGTACAAAGATGGCACAATCTTAAGAGGTTACACATACAACACTGTCAACATACAGGATATCACAATTGAAATGATAAAGGAAGATGAAAAATTTTTACAAGAGGACAGTGGTTCATGGGGACTGTTTACTGTTAAGGACAGGAATTTATATTGGAGTTTTTGGCATTATGGACCAGATTTTCACACTTATGTTTCATTAGATTCCGCTATAATTCTAAACGACACCACTTTCCATGAATATAGGGAAACAAGCGAGGGTGTCATTATAAATAACACCTACCATTTTCACAAATTCCCCTACAAGCCGGACAGCAGTGTGGCATACCAGTGGTGGTAAAACACTGTTATATTTATTGTTGAAACGATAAAAATATTGCCGTCTTCAATCCATCGATGGCGGCACTCATGATGCCTCCCGCGTAACCGGCACCTTCACCGATGGGATAGATGCCTTTTACAGAGCACATCCTGTCGTCGCCGCGCACCATACGCACGGGAGAGGAGGAGCGCGTTTCCACGCCCGTGAGCACCGCGTCAGGGTCGGCAAAGCCGGGCATCTTGCGGTCGAAGAGCGGCAACGCCTTCTTTAGGGAGTCCACCACATAGTCGGGGAGGCAGCGGTGAAGGTCGCAGAAACAGACCCCATGGGGATACGAGGGCTTCACGCTACGGTATCTTTCCGCCACCTTGCCTTGCAGAAACTCACCCACCAGATTGCCCGGCGCGCGGTAGTCGCCCGCCACCTGGAAGGCCAGCCGTTCGTATTTCTCTTGATAGTCCAGTCCGTCCAACGGGTTGTCTTTCAGATAGTCGTCAGGGTTCACATTGACCAACAGTGCGCTGTTGGAGTTGGCCTTGTCGCGGTTGCGCTCGCTCATACCGTTGGTTACAATCGTTTCCGGATCGTTGGTTGAAGCCATGACTGTGCCTCCGGGGCACATACAGAACGTATATACGCTCCTGTCTTCCAAGTGCACCACTCCCTTGTAGGAAGCGGGCGGGAGAATGCGCGCGGCATCGCCGTACTGCATCCGGTTGATGCGCCGTTGCTGGTGCTCGATGCGCACACCCATGGAGAAGGGTTTCGCCTCCATCTCCATGCCACGCTCATACAATCGTTTGATGGTATCGCGGGCCGAGTGACCCAAACCGAGCAACACATGATGCGTCTTGATTTTCAATGCAGGTTCACAAAACAGCTCAAGCACCTCATCCTGCTTCTTGAAATCCGTGAAAACGGTGTTGAAATGGAACTCACCACCTAACGATTCGATTTCAAGACGGATGTTGCGCACCACTTTTTCCAAATAGTCGGTTCCCACATGCGGGTTCTGCATATAAGTCACATCCTCATGCGCTCCATGCTTGTAGAACTCCTGCAGCACAAAATCGTTGTATTCGCTGTGCACATTGGTGTTGAGTTTACCGTCGGAGAAAGTACCAGCACCCCCCTCCCCGAACTGCACATTGGAATTGGGATTGAGCGTTTTCGTGTAGAGAAAATCGGCCACCGCGCGCTTGCGATCCTCGATTTTGCCGCCACGCTCCAAAATGATGGGTTTGGCATGGCAGCGCGCCAGATACAGGGCGGCGAACATGCCGGATGGCCCGAAACCGACCACCACGGGGCGGAGGTCGTCTTTCCATTCGGGATATTGAAGTTGCACTGGCTCTTTGTATTCGGATACGCCGTCTTTTTCCAACAATGATTTGTAATTGTCGGGCAGGGTGACCGCCACTTGATAGTCGAACATCACCTTGTTTTTCTTACGGGCGTCAATGGCCTGGCGCACGATTTTAAAATCTTGAACATCCTCGTGTCGGATATGAAATTGCTGGCACACAGCGTTTTTCACATTCGGGTTAGCCGAAACGGGGATACGGATATTGGTGAGTTTCAGTTTCATATCAAGTGTTATTTTCGGTGCAAAAATAGTATTTTTGCACGCACTTAAATAAACATGCCCAAACTGTACGAATTATTCTGGTCCTTTTTTAAAATCGGCACCTTCACCATAGGTGGCGGATACGCCATGATACCGCTGATGGAGAAGGAGATTGTGGACCGGCGGAAATGGATAGACCGCGAGGAGTTTATGGACATCATGGTTGTTTCGCAAGCCATGCCGGGCATCTTCGCTGTCAACATGGCAACTACTGTAGGGTACAAGTTGCGCGGACACAAAGGGGTATTGGTTTCCATCATCGGCAACATTGCCATACCCATTCTCATCATCTTAGGATTTGCCACCTGCTTCCGTTTTTTGAAAGGAAATGCTGCTTTTGAGGCCATTTTCAAGGGCATACGACCTGCCGTGGTGGCCCTGATTGCAGCTCCCGTCTTCAACATGGCCAAAACTGCCAAAATCAGCTGGCGCAACTGCTGGATTCCGTTATTGGCCATGCTTTTGATTTACCTGCTGGGGGTATCGCCAGTGTGGATTATCGCAACCACCATAATTGGAGGTGTTCTCTACAGTATATGGAAGAAGAGAAAGGAGGGCGAGGCATGATATTCTTACGATTGTTCCTTATTTTCTTGAAAATCGGCATTTTCAGCTTTGGCGGTGGGTTGGCCACCATTGCTTTGATCCAGAACGAAGTCGTGGAAAAGCAGGGATGGCTTTCCGCACAGGAATTTACCGACATTGTGGCCACCTCGCAAATCACGCCAGGACCTGTGGGTATCAACACGGCCACCTACACGGGCTACACCGCCATTGTCAACGCCGGCTATTCGGAAGGTCTCGGCATCGTGGGGGCGCTCCTCGCCTCGTTTGCCGTCATCCTCATCCCCGTCATTTTAATGCTGATAGTCAGCAGGTTGCTTTTGAAGCACAAAGACAACCGCGTCGTTACGGATGTCATGTCATTGCTTCGGTTAGCCATTGTGGGTTTGATTGCCGCTGCCGCCCTGCTGCTCGCCACACCGGAGACTTTCGGCAACGCGTCACCGCAACTTTGGATTAGCATCGCCATTTTCGCCATCGTTTTTCTTGCCTCCCTCAAGTTCAAGGCCAGTCCTATTTTGCTGATTCTGCTGAGTGGAGTTGTGGGGTTCTTGGTTTATGGGGTGATACTATAGGACCGCTTTTTCACCAATACCCAAAGCATTGCGTATGTCTGTTAAAAATCCATATGAATTCGATATACCAATGTACTTTTGAGCAAGATTTTTCAGGTGGGGTATTGCAATTTCAGAATTAATTTGGCAATGATATAGAAGTTGACCCAACATAATTGGTCTATTGATTTGGATTCCGCCGTTCACTATGTTCACGGCGGAATGGTGCTCGCACTGAAGTATTTTTGGGAAAGATGGGCGCATTAGAGGGCATTCCAAACACAGCACCAACTTTCTGCCGCCCATCTTTCCCTCCTTTACCTGAGTGGTAGCGCACCATTCCGCGAGACGCGCAAGCGTGAGCGGAATCTATTATTAACCAGGTCAACTGCTATATCATTTCCTATTTTTTTCAGCACTCATCCGGATTTCAGTGTATTAGTTTTTCAACAGACATCCTCCTTTTAATTTTCAACATCTTCCAGCAAGATATACACGGGCAGATGGTCGGCGTAGCCGCCGATATAGCGAGGGCCCAGGAAGGTGCGGAAGGTTTTCACGCCCCCATATTTCTCATCCGGAACCAACAGAAAGGGGGCTTGAAAGATATGAGGTTGATGTTGGGCAATATGAAGACAGTTTTCATCAAGTAAGAGTGAATGGGAGACAATCATCTGATCCAAGCATCCCCAAAAATCCTCATGCTTGTGAGAGCCGACATTGTTCTGATTCACAAAATGATACATCAAATTAAAAAGCGTGTCCTCCATGTTGTCAGGGCTATATTTTTTGGCACGGAGATGTTTCTCCATACTCTCATCGGTGGCGTAGTCGTTGAAATCGCCCATGAGCAGAATATTGGCGCTGGCATTTTCAGACAGCACTGAATCCACCAATTGGCGGGCCACATCGGCGTAATAGTTGCGTTTGGGTATAGTGGCCGCATAGCCACCGAAGCGCGAGGTCCAGTGGTTGACGATGATGTGAATGGAATCGCCGCAAGGAAATTTGACGAGCGCGTAGAGCAAGTCGCGGTTGCGGGTTTGGGGTTCAAAGGGAAATACGATGGGCACTTTATGTTCACGCAGGATGGACACCATGCTGTCGCGATAGAGCAGGGCCACATCGACGCCACGGCGGTCGGGTGAGTCGTGGTGCACAAAGCGGTAGCCGTAAGTTTTGAGGGGTGAGCGGTGGCAGAGATCTTTGAGCACTCGCTCATTCTCGATTTCGGCGAGTCCGATAACCGCCGGAGGACTGCCCTGCCCCATGGCGATGAACACCTTGGCCACATTGGCAATCTTCTTGTAGTACTTGCCATACGACCAATGGTAAGCACCTGTGGGGGTGAAGTCTTCATCGCGCGTAAGCGAGTCGTCGGAGGGGTGGAACAGGTTTTCCACATTGTAAAAGGCGACGATTAGCGAGTCGTTTTGCTTTTGGGCATGCACGCACGATGCGCATAGCAGCATACAAAGCGTGAGAATTTGTTTTGTTTTCATTTGATAAAAGTTTTTGATTGTTATTGATTTATAATCCGATGTCCGTAGTCATGATTTCCATCTTGCTGAAAGCGAACAGTTTCTTGCCGAGATCTTTCAATGATGCACCGATGTGATAGACTATGTCATCAACGATTAGGAATCGGTCGTGATAGCGGGCGCTTTTGCGGATGGTAATGGGAGGATACTGGCGGTTGTGACGGTCAATATCCAACGCCAGCGTCCCGTTTGTTTGTCTGGTAACAATCTCCGCCGTAACACCCTCATTGCGCTTTGCCAGCATTAGCAGTACTGATTCGTCAATGTAATTGTCAACCAGGACAATCCTTTGTCTCGCCGACTTGATCAGTTCGGACGCGAAGGCGTACGCATCGAATATTTGGCCATCGTAAAAAATGCCCTCTTTGGGTGGCAGGGCCGCACGCACGAAGAATTCCAGTTTGTTGGAGTGCTCCGACAAAACCGCATCATGTTCGGTCACTCTCCGCTCCAACCGTTCGAATCGCTGGTTTATAGCATATCCGCGAAGCAGGTATTCCTTCAGTACGGAATTTGCCCACTGGCGAAAACGCGTTCCCTGGATGCTTTTGACCCGATATCCGACGGATATAATAACATCTAAATTGTAGTATTCAATGTTCCGGGATACTCGTCGGCCATTTTCATCATGAACTGTTGCAAAATTTGCAACAGTTGATTCGCGTAGCAATTCCCCCTCGATATAAACATTTCGTATATGTCTTGAAATGACCGATTTATCCCTTCCGAATAATAGGGACATTTGATTAAGGTTCAGCCACACCGTCTCTTCTTCCATACGAACTTCCAACCTGATGCTATCATCCGGCTGGTACATAATGATCTCGCCTTGTTTCATGGGGGACAAATTCAAATCTGTTTTCATTATAAAATTATGTTTGTTTAAAAGTCGCTGCAAAGATATAAATTATTTTTAATATATTGATTATCAGTGTTTTATTAAGAATTGTTTGTTAAAAACAAAGGATTGTTGGAAAATATTTATCTTTGCAGCCCTATATAATTTGGATTAAAATGTCTATAAAAGTTACCAATGTCACCAAGGTTTTCGGCGAGCAGCGCGCACTGGACCATGTGTGTTTTGAGGCAAAGCAAGGCGAGATTGTCGGTTTTTTGGGTCCGAATGGCGCCGGGAAAACGACCATGATGAAAATCATCACCTGCCTGATTCCGCCCACGGAAGGCAATGTGACCGTATGCGGTCTTGACATCTGGAAGGATTCACTGGAGTTGAGAAAGAAAATCGGTTATCTTTCTGAGGCCAATCCCTTATATTACGACATGTATGTGCGTGAATTTCTGGAATTTATTGCAGGCATTCACCATCTTAAAGACATAAAGCAAAAGGTTGCCGCCATTATTGAGAAAACGGGGCTCACGCCTGAGCAGCATAAGAAAATCGGCGCCCTGTCGCGCGGCTACAAACAGCGTGTGGGCATCGCACAGGCGCTCATCCACGACCCTGAGGTGCTCATTTTAGACGAACCCACCACCGGACTTGACCCCAACCAACTGATTGAGATTCGCGAACTCATCCGCTCATACGGCAAGAACCGCACCGTGCTGCTTTCCACCCACATCATGCAGGAGGTACAGGCCATGTGCGACCATGTCATTATCATCAACAAAGGCAAATTGGTGGCCGACGCGCAAGTGAGCGAACTGCCTTCTATGGCTGAGAAAATGGGACTCAAACACTCCAGCGAACTCAATGCGTTAGACATGGAGGAACTCTTCCAGGCCCTAACTCAAAAACAATAGCGCATGGGCAGACTTTTACAACCTCTTCTGAAAACCGGACAGCAGTACCAGCCCATTACATGGGATGAGGCATGCCAGCATATCGCCAAGCACAGCCAAAACGCTGGTGAGCATAAAACTTTGGTCATGGCCTCTGGCGACTACTCCAACGAAGAGTTGTACTTAATCCAACGCCTGGCACGTACAGGACTGCACACCAATGCGTTAGGGTCTTTCGACTACTACAAAAGAGGAACATCTTTTTTTATAGACAAAAACGATATTGTACCCTTCGCTGAACTCTTCGGCGCCGGGAAATACTATACCCTTCTAGACCCGAAAGCCAATGCACTCTCACAAAAAACGGCATTGGAGATTATGGATGCGTGCCCAAACACGCCCCGTTACGAGTTCAACACGCAGGACACGCTTCAAATCCGTGATTTTGGATCTTTTTTCAGAAGCATTAACCATTACCTCATCCGAAACAACCTTGCCAAAGGCATCTATGTACAAGGATTGGGCAAGCAATACGATCAGTACAAGGAGCAGATTCTCTCCGAAGACCTTTCGGAAGTATTGGCCGCCAACAATCTGACAGAGAACGACATCAAAACTTTTGCCGAGGAACTGCTGCATACAGAAGCCCCAGTTTTTGTGATCTGGGAACCATTCTTGGACGAGCGAGGCATTATTGAGTTGGAGAACATGTGCATGTTGCTGGACATTCAGGCCAAACCATCGTCTGGTTTTTTGAGTCTGAAAGCCGAATTGAACTCGCAGGGGTTGTTCGACATGGGCTTTTTCCCTGAGATATGCGTTGGCGGAGAGCCTTTTGATGAGGGAAGTCGCAAATTGATGTGCGAATTGTACGGCCAACCGGCGCATACCGACAGCGTTGACCTCCCCGCGCGCATCGCCGCCCGCGACTTTGACCAATGCTACCTGTTCAACGCGACAGGGGCGGAGATGCCGGCCGAAATTATGGAGATTGCACAGCAATGCTCCTGGCGCGTGCTGCAAACCGCCTTCTGGGAAGAGAGCAATGCCAGCTTCGACCTGCTGCTCCCCGCCTCCCTGCCTCAAGAGTGCGACGGAACCTTCACCGATTCCGCGCGCGCCGCGCACAACAGCAAGGCCGACTCGGAATGCCCGCTGACCTGCAACAGCCTGCAACTGTTCTCCAAAATCAGCAAAGCATTCGGACTTCCCAAGTTGGACAACGCCACCGATGTGTTCATGGAATACATTTCCTTCTTCCACGGCGGTTGCCGTAGCCAATTAAGACATTTCTTCAGATAATCCCATTTCAAATCACGATAATTATTAAAACAAATACAATGAACGAATTCGAACAAAACAACTCATCCTACGGCAAACCGGAGACCCGCTCGCGCAAATTCTGGCGCGTTGTGTTTGGATCCATGCTGGGCTTCTTCTTCTCCATGATACTCGTTTCCATACTGTATATGGTGATGTTAATCAGTATGATAGGGACCCTGGCTTCAGCTTCGAAGGAAACGACAACCATCAAAAACAACAGCGTTTTGCAACTCAACCTGAATCAAAGCGTTGCGGAACGGGTTATCGAAACACCTTTTGACAAGTTCAACACCTACAATGCGCAAATCGGGTTAAACGACATTTTGGCCTGCATCAAAAACGCCGCCACAGACCCGAAAATCAAAGGCATTTATCTGAACAGCGCGACTGTAGGCGCTTCGCCCGCATCGGTGAAGGAGATTCACGACGCGCTGGTGGAATTCAAGAAATACGGCAAATTCATCTACGCTTACAGCGATGTGCTGGCCCAAAACGGCTATTATTTGGCATCGGTGGCCGACAAAATCATCCTCAACCCGGCAGGTTCTTTGGATTTCAAAGGCTATGCCTTCCAAGTCATGTTCTACAAGGGACTCATCGACAAATTGGATGTAGATGTGCAAATACTCCGTCACGGACAATTCAAAAGCGCGGTGGAACCGTACATGCTCGACAAGATGAGCGAAGCCAACCGCGAGCAGCTGACCGTGCTCTCCAACTCCTTGTGGAAAGTTTTTGTGGATGACATCTCCGCCGCACGCAAAATTCCGTCTGACAGTTTGAACGCCATCGCCGACAACCTGCTCTGTGCCACTCCAGAAGATGCTTTGAGACTGAAAATGGTTGACCAATTGGGTTATCCGGGCGACATGGAAAAACTGCTGAAATCGAAACTCAATGTGGGTGAAGACGATGACATCAACTTCGTTTCCATCAGCAAATACAAGAAATCCATCATTGAAAACACCAAAGCCGCCGCCAAGATTGCCGTGGTGTATGCGGTGGGTGAGATCAGCGATGGTAAAGGCGACAACTCTCGCGGCATCTACTCCGAGAGTTTCATCAAAGAGTTCAAAAAAGCGTATAAAGACAACGATGTGAAAGCCATTGTGTTGAGAATCAACTCACCTGGTGGTAGCGCGTTGGCATCAGAGAACATCTGGCGTGAGATTGAAAATGCCAAGAAGGCAGGCAAGATTGTAGTCACCTCCATGGGCGACTATGCGGCCTCCGGCGGTTATTACATCGCCTGCAACTCCAACTATATCATCGCGCAGCCCAACACACTGACCGGTTCTATCGGCGTGTTCGGCATGATACCCTCTTTCCAGAACCTCCTCAAAAACAAACTAGGCATCACCGTTGATGTGGTGAAGACAAACCAACACGCTGACTACGGCACAGGATTGCGCCCGTTGGACGGAACCGAGATGGCCACCATTCAAAACTCTATAGAGCAGATTTACAGCACTTTCACTAAGCGTGTAGCCGACGGGCGCAAGATGACCGTGGCGCAAGTGGATAGCATCGGGCAAGGCCGTGTGTGGGCTGGCGTGGACGCACTCAACTTAGGACTGGTGGACAAACTCGGCAATATTGACGACGCCATCGCCAAAGCAGCCGAATTAGCCAAAATCTCCAACTACTCCATCGTCTATTATCCCAAGCAAAAAGACTGGTTCACCCTGCTTTTCAGCAATGACGACGAGATTGAGTCCGCACTGAAAGCCAAACTGGGTAGGCTCTATTTCACTTACGAAGGCATTGACCATATTTTGAACTGCGAAGGCATTCAAGCGCGTATCCCAATGGAAATCACCATTTACTAAAATATACTATTATGAATGCAGAAATTTTATCCTCAGCATTTTACATATATTTGTATGTAATGATCGGCATTGCTGCCATCGTGTTCGTTGCCCTATATTTTGTTGATGCAAGTTACGGGGCGTTTACCAAGAAGACTTGGGGCAAAACCATCAACAACAAGTTGGCTTGGTTCCTCATGGAGTTCCCCATCTTTCTGGCCATGCTCATTATCTGGCTCTGTTCTCCGCACCGCTTTGAGATTGTGCCCATGGTGTTCTTATTGATTTTTGAAATCCATTATTTCCAGCGATCGCTCATTTTCCCATGGCTTATGAAAGGGAAAAAAAGTCAAATGTCTCTATCTGTGATGTTTATGGGCATTGCATTCAACATCCTTAACGCCATGATGCAGGGTTATTGGATTTTCTTCGAGTCCTTCAAATGCAACTATCATGTGCTCGGACTCTCCTACTCTGACCTTGCTTGGTTAAAATCGCCTCAATTTATAATCGGCACGATCATATTCTTCTTCGGGTTCTTCGTCAACCTCCGCTCCGACTACATCATTCGCCACTTGCGCAAGTCGGACGATGACAACAATCACTACCTGCCGAAGGGATTCATGTTCAACTATGTGACCAGCGCCAACTACTTGGGCGAACTTACCGAATGGCTCGGTTTCGCCATACTGACCTGGTCGTTGTCGGGTTTGGTGTTCTTCATCTGGACATTCGCCAATCTGGTGCCCCGCGCCCATGCCATCTACAAACGGTACAAAACCGAGTTCGGACCTGAAATGGAAGCCAAGAAATTGAAACGAGTGTTCCCGTTTATTTATTAATCTAATTGAATTTCATGATATTAGGGACGGACAATTGTCCGTCCCTACCCTTTTCAAATATGGAAAAACTATACGAACTCTATTTAAAGCATCCGCAGATTTGCACCGACACGCGGAACATTATTCCCGATTGCCTATTTGTGTGTCTCAAGGGCGAGCGTTTCGATGGCAACACCTTTGCCTTGAGCGCATTGGAGCAAGGTGCCGCCTATGTTATCACGGAAAACACCGATCTGAGCGATAATCCCCGATGTGTAGTTGTGGCTGACAGCTTGAAAACACTGCAGGAATTGGCCGCCTATCATCGGCAGCAATTGACCATTCCTGTTATCGGCATCACGGGCACCAACGGCAAAACCACCACCAAAGAACTGGTTTCCAGCGTTTTGTCTAAGAAATTCCGCACCGCCTATACAAAAGGCAACCTCAACAACCACATCGGTGTGCCGCTGACTTTGCTTTCCATTCGACCTGATGACGGAATCGCCATTGTGGAGATGGGCGCCAACCATCCGGGTGAAATCGAGTTCTTGTGCAACATCGCCCGTCCGGGATTCGGACTCATCACCAATATTGGCAAAGCCCATATTGAAGGATTCGGCTCCGAAGCGGAGATTGTCCACACCAAAAAGGCACTGTACCGTTCGGTCATCCGCGACCACGGCACTCTGTTCGTCAATGTGAACGACAGCAAGTTGCGCGACGGGTTGGATTATGACAAGCTCGTTTATTATGCTGAGGGCGGCGAGGACAACATTGTGGACATGTCGCCGTACCTGCGCATACGCGTAGCGGGGTGCGAGGTGGACACGCATCTCACGGGCAGTTACAACATTTACAACTTCCTAGCGGCCGCCGCAGTGGGTCACTATTTCGGCGTGACGGATAAGCAAACCGCCGAAGCACTGAGCGAATATACACCCTCCAACCACCGTTCGCAAATCAACAAGATTGGCAGCAATGTCATTATCTCCGACTACTACAACGCCAATCCCACGAGCATGGAAGCGGCATTGCGCAACCTTGCCAAACTGAGCCATCCGCACAAACTCGCCATTCTGGGCGATATGGGCGAGTTGGGGGTTGTCAGTCATGACGAACATCTGAAAATCATACAGTTATGCGAATCGCTTGGGTTGGACGCCCTATTCGTAGGTTCGGAATTTGCTTTCCACCATCCGAAGCGTTGTTACCATGATGTGGAGGAACTCAACCAGATTCTGAAAGAGCAACCCATCACCGATTCCATGATCCTGGTCAAGGGTTCCAACTACATGCATCTGAACAAATTAACGGAACTTCTTGGATGAGCAAAGAGTATCGCAGCGGCATTGGGGTCATGTCGGGCACCTCGCTCGACGGCATTGACTTGGCGTGGTGCACCTTTGAGCGCACCGGCAGCCATTGGACATACCGTATTGACAAGGCCTGCACCATGCCCTACGAAGCCGCCATGCGAGAGAAATTGGCCCATGCCACCGACCTTTCCGCTTTGGAGTACGCCCAACTGGATGTGGAATTAGGTGCCTTGATTGCCGGCCATATTAACGATTGGATTAGCGACAACTGCAAGCCGGACTTCATTGCCTCGCACGGGCATACAGTTTTCCACCAACCCGGCAAAAGGTTGACCACCCAGATTGGAAGCGGGGCGGTCATCGCCGCGCACACGGGCGTCACCACCGTTTGCGATTTCCGAACTTTGGATGTGGCGATGGGCGGACAGGGTGCCCCTTTGGTGCCCATCGGCGACGAACTGTTGTTCGGGCAATATGACGCCTGCCTCAATTTAGGCGGTTTCGCCAACATCTCCTTCCGTCGCAACGGCACGCGCATAGCCTTCGACATCTCACCCTGCAACATGGCGTTGAATCATATCGCCAACCGCATCGGATTGCCATACGACGAGGACGGCAAGTTGGCCGCATCGGGGAAACTTATTCCCAACCTGCTGGAAGAGTTGAACACTCTCGACTTCTACCATAAAAATCCACCCAAATCACTTGGAAAAGAGTGGTTTGAGGCTCATTTTCTGCCCATTCTGGAAAAATATGTAGCTGACAACACAACAGAAGACCTTTTGCAGACCTTAGTGCAACATATTGCCGGACAGATTGCCGCTTCCGTTCCAAACGATGCGTGTATCTTACTGGCAACTGGCGGCGGAGCTCTGAACAAACACCTCATCCGCACACTAAGCGCACAATGGAGCGGCAACTTGACAGTACCCGACATCTTGACCGTTAACTACAAAGAAGCGCTGGTTTTCGCATTTCTGGGACTGCTTCGGTTGGATGGTGAAAACAACTGTCTGAAGAGCGTAACTGGCGCAAAATGTGACAACTGCGGTGGCGCTGTTTATTTTGTTTAAAAAAAATCCTAACGGCACAATATTTTTTTAAGAAAAATCGTTGCGTATTATAGAGAAAAAATAGTATTTTTGCCGTGCGTAAAATAGAAGTAATAATAACCGAATAAAAAATCATAATTATGATCGAGAAGAAAACCGACAAAGGAAACTTGGAAAACAAGAGGACATTGTTTCTCCTGTTGGGTTTCGTAGTTGTATTGGGCTTGGTGTACGCAGGTTTTGAATTGTTCGCAAGTGAGGACAAGGCGCCTGGTTTCACCATTTCAGATGACGATTTCATTGAAGTCAAAGATGAGGACGTTATCGCCACCGACCAAACTCCCCCTCCCCCACCAGAACCGCAGCAACAGCAACAAGCCGTGGTGCTGAACATCGTGGAAGACAACATCAAGGTGAGCACGGACTTCGACTTCGGCCAAGATGTGTTCGAAGATGATGTTGTAGAAGAGTTCGACGATGTTGTGGAAGTAGTGGAGGACGAGTCTGAAACCGCACCCCCTGTATATTTCACAGAGGAAATGCCTGAGTACCCTGGTGGTATGGAAGCTCTGAACTCTTTCCTTTCCAAGGAGATCCAATATCCCGAGGTTGCCCGTAACAACGGCATTACCGGCACGGTTTTGGTTGAGTTCGTGGTTGAGCGTGACGGCCGCGTGAGTAACGCCAAAGTGAAAGTCCCGTTGTATCCCGACTGCGACAAAGAGGCCGTTCGCGGTATCATGGCCATGCCGAAATGGAAACCCGGCAAAAACATGGGCAAGCCCGTACGCTGCTTCTATCAGGTTCCTGTTACCTTCAGAATGTAGTTTCCTTTTGTTGGACATAATAAAAAAGGCCGGTAAAACCGGCCTTTTTTTGTGTGCTTGCTGGTGGTCATTGAACCATGATACTATTTACATTATTTATGGCAATACTATAGAAGATGACCCAACATGATGGTCTATTGATTTGGATTCCGCCATTCACATTGTTCACGACGGAATGGTGGGCGCACCTATAGAACACATAAGGGAACTACTGCATGGCCGGGGCAACTTCTATATCATTACCTCAAGTAAAGCCAACGCTGAAAACGAACCATCAAACCGAATCACGCTTGCGCCGTGTAAAAGCGGAAATATTCCCCTTGGGCAGCCATCAGTTCGTCATGAGTACCTCGCTCCACGATGCGCCCTTCTTTCAAGAATACAATCTCATCGGCAAAGCGTATCGTACTGAGACGGTGCGCAATGATGATGGCCGTTTTGGTTTTCACGAAAGGCATGAGCGCCTCCTGGAACAGGAATTCCGACTCGTTGTCAAGGGCCGAGGTGGCCTCGTCAAGAATCAGGACATCGGGATTGCGCAGGATGGCGCGCGCGATGCTCAGACGCTGGCGCTGGCCACCGGACAAGCGCATGCCCCGGTCGCCAATGACCGTTTGATACCCCTCCTCCATCTCCATGATGAACTGATGGGCCTGAGCGATTTTGGACGCCGAGATCACCTGTTCTTCCGTCACTCCCTCCAAACCAAAAGCGATATTGTTGAACACTGTATCATTAAACAGAATCACATCCTGATTGACAATACCAAAAAGCGAACGCAAATCACTAATCCTATATTTATTGACAGGCACTCCGTCGATCAGCAGTTGGCCTTGGACAATATCATAAAAGCGCGGAAGCAAATCCACAAGGGTGGACTTGCCGCTGCCTGACGGACCGACAAGCGCTATTGTCTGACCTCTTTTGATATCAAGATTGATATGATGGAGCACTTGATTCTCTTCATCAGACTCCCCTTCTTTATAATCGAATGAAACATCCTTATATTCAATTGCTTCCTTCAACTTGTCAATGGAAACGGGTTGCTCACACTCCACAATCCGCTCATCCGCATCGATGATTTCATAGACTCGGGAAGCGGCCGTCATGCCTTTTTGAAGCGTATAATAGGTTGACACTAAAGCTTTTGCCGGTGGAATAATGCGGGCGAACACCACAAAATAAAGCATAAACATGGTGCCCGTGAGGGTTTGGGAAGACGGAAGCCACACCAATGCTGTCAGCGATATGAGCAGGAGCGACAAAATACACAGGAATTCCACCAATGGGGCACCCAACTCATTGATTCTGAATACTTTTTTATTAAGCCGAAAAAACTGGAAATTCTCATGTTGGAACTTCTCATAAGCATGTTCCTCCGCATTATATCCTTTGATGACACGCAGGCCGCCGACTGCTTCCTCGAACAGGGAACTCATTCGACCCAAGAGTTGTTGTGATTTCAGTGAATATTTTTTGATTCCACGACCGATAGCGGCCAACACATACCCCAGTATCGGCAGCAAAACCAAGGTAATCAGTGTGAGTGGCACATTGATGGCAAACAGCGTAACAAGGAAAACGATAATCAGGAAAGGATCGCGGCAAAGGGACAGCAGCGAGGCGAAAATAGACCATTCCACCTCCTGCACATCGGCGCCCATTCTACTGATAATATCTCCCTTGCGTTGCTCGGAATAGAAAGAAAGGGGCAGGACGAGAATGCGCTTGTAAAGGTCGTGGCGCATATCACGCAGGATTCCCGACCGTATAGGAGCAAGCCAAAACATCGCCATATAGCGGCACAAATTGGACAACAGGGAGAGAACAATCATCACGCCGGCAATGTAAAACAGGGCGGACACCTTGCCGAAACGGGCAATCACGACACCCATGTAATAATAAAAGGTATCGATAACATACCGTGAAGTGAGCGAAAACTCCGGACGCGCGGAAACCTGCTGCACTTGTTCAAAGAGCACCGACAGGAATGGGACCACCATGGACAGGGTGAAAATGGAGAAAACGGCATATAGACAATGAGCCAACACAACCAGAACTATATTTATCTTATAGTTCCGCAAATAGTGTAGCATGCGTTTCAATAATTCCATTTTGTAATTTTGCTGCAAAAATAATATTTTTTGTACTTTTGCAGGTTTAAAAAATTGACTATGGCTAATTATCCTGACACCCTTGACAAAATCACGAAAGCCCGTCTGCGCCTATCCACATTCGGATCCGTATTCAGCATCGCGCTCACGATGTTTTTCATCGGCACATTGGCCTTTTTCGCTTTTTTCTCCACACAATATCTCAAAAACTTGTCGAAAAAGATTGAGATGGAGGTGCTTTTCTACTCCGACATTAAGGAGGCCGACATTGTGGCATTGGAGCAATCCATCAAGTTAAAGCCCTACATCGCGGCCTCTCGTGTGTCGTCCAGGGAAGAAAACACGGAGAATGCAAAAAAAATCATCGGCAACAACTATACGGATATCATCCCCAATCCTCTCAATGCCTCCATCATCATCAGTGTGGCCCCCGCATACGCTAACAGCGATTCGTTGGCGAAGATTTCGAAAGAACTGAAGAAAAATGAAATTGTGCAGGATGTCGATTATCCGGATTTCATTGTCAAGTCTGTCAGCAACAATTTCCGGAAAATCCAATGGATCATCCTGGGTGTGTGCGCTGTCTTCATGCTGATTTCCATGCTGCTGATTGCCAACTGCATACGACTTAACATTTACGCCAAACGATTCAACATCAAGAGTATGCTGTTAGTGGGCGCCACGCCACGATTCGTTCGCAAGCCCTTTGTCAGCAAAGGGTTCGTACAAGGCATCTGGGGTGGCATCATCGCCATCATCGGGCTGGCCGTTCTGCTCTATTTCGGCAACAAATCCATGCCCGAATTCATCGACTTCTCCCAGATGTACTATATCGCCATCATCCTTGGTGGCGTGCTGCTGTTCAGCATTCTGTTCACCGCCCTCATCTCCTCCTTCTCAGTACGAAGATATGTCCGGATTAAAGATGAGCGGTTATATTTATAAACCTTACAAACTTTAATAACCTTACAAACTAAACAATATGGCAAACACAAAAAACAATGATTCCAAAGGCAACCGCGCTCCGCTGTTCCGTCCAATGAACTACATCCTGATGGCCGCCGGCTTTGTCCTGCTCATCATCGGATTTCTCTGCCTGCGCGGAGGTGCGGTGGAAGATCCCAACACCTTCAACGGGGAGATTTTCAACAGCACCCGCACAGTCGTGGCTCCAATTATGATGTTCTTGGGCCTCGCCTTGGAGGTGGTCGCCATCATGTGGCATCCCAAAGCAAAGAAACAAGAGGAAAGCAATATCGAGTAGGTTATGGGCTGGCTTGAAGCGTTGATATTGGGCATTGTGCAGGGGCTCACCGAATTCCTGCCAGTCAGCAGCAGCGGGCACCTCACCTTGCTCTCAAATCTGTTCGGACTTTCCGGGGAATCCAATCTGACCATGATCGTGGTCCTGCATGTGGCCACTGTGCTGAGCACGCTTACCATCCTTTGGAAAGAGATTGTTTGGATTTTCAAGGATCTGTTCGCCAAGCAGTCATGGAGAAGTTATGACGGTCTGAACAATGGCACCAAGTACGCCATCAACATTCTCATCTCTATGATCCCCGTTGCCATTGTGGGTTTCTTCTTCAAAGACAAGGTGGAAGAAATTTTCGGTTCCGGATTGTTAATTGTTGGCATCATGCTGATTGTCACGGCATTGCTGCTGGCATTTGCCTATTTTGCGAAACCCCGCCAGCGGGAGCATATTTCCGGTTTGCATGCCTTCATCATTGGTATTGCGCAAGCCATTGCCGTAATGCCCGGACTTTCGCGTTCTGGCACCACCATTGCCACGGGACTGCTGTTGGGCAACAAAAAAGAGAATCTGGCCCAATTTTCCTTCCTTATGGTAATTCCTCCTGTATTGGGCGAGGCGTTGTTGGATGTCATTGACATTTCCCAACAAGGTTTCAGCGCCGCTATGGACGGCATCTCCGCGGGAGCAATCATCATCGGCTTCGTTGCCGCTTTCATCACCGGATGTCTGGCATGCAAATGGATGATCAACATCGTGAAGAAAGGCAAACTTATATGGTTCGCCATCTATTGTGTCATCATCGGCATCCTTGCCATCTGCCTCGGTTTATGTTAAAGAAGTTCATCCATTCCGCCACCTTCCAACTCCCTGAGTTCGAAGCGAATCCCGAAAGCGATTTGCTGCTTTTTGACAAGCCTTACCGGTGCACATCTTTTGACATTGTGGGCAAGGTACGACGCGTTGTGCAAAAGCAGGCTGGCAAGCGGATAAAAGTAGGCCATGCGGGCACTTTGGACCCCTTGGCCACCGGTCTGCTCATCATCTGCATCGGCAAGATGACCAAGCAGATAGACAGCATACAGGCACAGGAGAAGGAGTACACCGGGACCTTCATGATGGGCAGTACCACGCCCAGTTTCGACCTGGAGCATCCTATCGATCAGGAATACCCCTACGCCCATATCACGCGCAAAGCCGCAGAAGAGGCGGCGCGCTCTTTTATCGGAGAGATTGACCAGGTGCCCCCTATGTTTTCCGCTGTAAAATTCAGTGGCAAAAGGGCTTATGAGTTAGCCCGAGAGGGTGAGGAGGCGGCGTTGGCCGCCAAGCGCATCACCATCTACGATTTTGAAATCACCCGCTTTGAGTTGCCGGAGATAGACTTCCGGATCCGTTGTTCGAAAGGGACCTACATCCGTTCCATAGCGCGCGATTTCGGAGAAGCCCTGCAAAGTGGCGCGCATCTCACCGCCCTCCGGCGCACGCGCATCGGTGAATTCCGTGTTGAGGAAGCCATCAAACCCATAGTGTCATGAAAAGAACCGCCATCCCTTTCCTCATATTGTTGCTCTGCCTTTGCGCCAACGCACCCGCCCAACCCTCCTACAGCTTAAAAAGTTGGGTGAAAACCAGACGCGCCGACTTGAAAGTCTATGACAAACCCAACATGTCCGGCTGGACTTTGGTCTTTGAAGACAACTTCGACGGCAAGCAAATCGACACCAGTCTTTGGCACACCTGCACAGGAGGATGGAAACGGAATCATGCCAACAAACCCCTTTATTACAAAGATGAAAATGTCATACTCCAAAATGGTATAGTAAGACTCACGGCAAGGCGTGATCCAGGTGTTCACAAGGGCTGGTTCGCGGATGTGAACGAGGGGAAGGGTGGTTGGCGCGACCATCTTTTCGATTATTCCTCCGCCATCATCGAAACCAAGGAAAAATATTGTTACGGCTTCTTTGAAGCCCGATGCAAAATACCTTCCGGCCCTGGATTCTGGCCAGGATTCTGGATGTTCGGTGGCGGTGGAGAGATTGATGTTTTCGAATTCAACTCCTCCAAACCGAAAAAGCACTACATCACGGTTCACGACTGGCCCGACAATGCCCCGCACCGGCAGTTTGCCTCATCCTGGAGAAGCCGCGAATCCTTCGCCGATGACTTCCATACCTTTTCGGTGGAATGGGACAAATGGAAACTGGTGTTCCGGGTGGATGGCATAGCGCGGCGGGCCGATTTCCGATACATCACCCCTGACGGGAAAGTGGTTGAGAATGCCAGCCAATACGACCCCGCGACCGCCATTGAGAATCCTCTGTTCCCAACTGGCGAGCAATGTGTCAAACTGAACCTGTCCATTCCTGCCGACAACAGCACCTTTATGGCCCCGCCTGACGAACGCACCCCTTTCCCATCTTCCATGGATGTGGATTTCTTCAGAATATACAGGATATACACAATAAAATAAATTTTTTTTAGTTAACCAAAAATAGATATAATCCAAATGAGCATGAATCGGAACAAGTTATGGTATCATTTATTATTGGCGGTAGTGGTATCGGTGGTGCTGCTATTTGTCATCTTCTTGGCTTTAAGGTTGTTCACACGGCATGGCAAGGAGGTGGAGATGCCCAGTTATATCGGCCGTAACGCATCCGAGCTCACCCAAAGCGGCCGTCAGGAAGGTTTTGTCTTTGTGGTTTCCGAAGAGGTGTACAAGGAAGGCACCGAACCCGGCACCATCCTCACCCAAAACCCGGCCCCTAAGGAGAATGTCAAAAAGGGACGGAAGGTCTATCTGACCGTCTCTGCCAAGACGCCGCCATTCATCAAGATGCCCGCTCTGCAGGACCTTTCCATGCGCCAGGCACAAATCATGCTGGAGGCACAAGGACTCGTTCTGGACCGCATCATTGAAAAGACCAGCCCTTACGAGAACGTTGTGCTGGATGTGCTGTACCGCGGTCATCATATTGCCCCCGGGACCGACATCCGCATGGGTGAGCGCATCACGCTTGTTGTTGGAAAGACCATCGGAGAACTCCCCGACAGTCTGGAAACGGTTGAATAAACGATTATTGCACAAAACATGAGACACTTTCGAAGTTTACTATTTTTCTTTATTATATGTCTTCTGTACCCAACCACTATTAGGGCGCAGGAGTTTCTTACCGGCATCACTCAAAACAGCATTTTAGTAAAGGCATATAATTCCAACACACCTAAAGGCACTCGCGACATCTCGGTGCGACTGCCTTTCACGGAAGACTTTTCCAACTACACCGGTTACCCCAGCAGTGAACTTTGGACTGACCGTAAATGCTTCGTGAACAACACTTTCGCAATAGTGCCGCCCTCCATTGGAGTGGCCACCTTTGACGCATTGGATGAAAACGGCAAAATCTATGCCCATGCCGACCGAACCACATTCCCCGCTGACACCTTGACATCCGTCTGCATTCGTTTGGACAGCAACTTCACACAGCATCGTCCGATGCGCGTCAGCGACTCCCTCTATTTCAGTTTCTATTATCAGCCGGGCGGTGGATGTTCAGGCACCCCACCTGTAGGATGGGAGCGCATAGGCGACGCGCCGGAGCACGACGACGCGCTAGTGCTGGAATTCGGCTATGCCACAGGAAACATGGTCTTCCAAGGTTTTGTTTACGGCGAATACATACTTGGTGAAGGCGAATACCATATTGCCGGCGACACAATTGAAAACCCCTTTATACCAGGCACTTATTACATCTTTGAGAGCAATGCTTTTGCTGGCGAGACCATCCTGATACCTGCCGATTCCATTTTCGGTCCCGAATATGTCTGGAACGAGGTTTGGTCGAGTTATGGTTGTTCCCTGGACAGCTGGCTCGCGCAAAATCCGCTGGACTATTTCAAGCAGGTGCTCATCCCCATCACCGATGAACAGTACTTGCGCAACAATTTCCAATTTCGTTTCCGCAACTATGCCAGTCTGGATCTGGACTCCTGGAGCGGCAACAACATCGTGGGCTGGGCCAGCAATTGCGACCAATGGAACATCGACTATATCCGCATTGACATCAACCGAAACGCGGAGGACTTCTACCCCAGCGATGTGGCGTTTGTAAGTCCGACCACCAGCGCTTTGTCCTTATATCAATCCATGCCGTGGCATCAGTACCGCACTTCCGACATGGCTGAAAAATTCCACAACCAACTGAGCAATATCTCCAGCGAAACCCGAAATGTGGGATACCAGTATTCGGTTGTCAAGCAACCGGGCGGCACGGTTTATCAGTCCACCATCAACTATATGAATGCCACGCCCTACTACGACAGCGGGCTTCACACCTATGTGCCTCACGCCGAACCCGCTATAGGATTTGACTACCTGTACGATGGTGCCGACAGCGCGCTGTTCCGGATCACGCATGTGTTCAAAATGGAAGGCACGAGCGATGAAAACCGGCACAACGACACCTGTGTGTTCGAGCAGAAGTTCTACAACTATTACGCCTACGATGACGGGACCGCCGAAGCGGGCTACAGTTTGCTCTCCACCCTAAGCAATCCGGAATCTTATTTGGCCGTACAGTTCACATTAGCGGAACCCGACAGTTTACGCTGTGTGCGCATGTGGTTTAACAGTGTGATCAACGATGAGAATTTCGGGAATTTCACCTTGATGGTATGGGATGATGACAACGGCCGTCCCGGCAATGTCATATACTCCCTTCCAGCACAATTACCCGCACATGCGGCTGATTATCTTAACTTTGTGAGTTATTATCCAGAAGAGCCCATCCCTGTGGAGGGAACCTTCTATGTGGGATTCCTTCAAACCCACAACATCCAACTCAACTTGGGTTTCGACCAAAACAATGATGCTCGGGGGCATTTCTTCTACAGTGTGGCCAATGAGTGGAAAGAATCGTTCTACAAGGGGGCGCCCATGATTCGGCCTGTGGTTGGCAAATATTTCGACTACACGGGCATAGCAGACC
>DGGS01000086.1 GCA_002392325.1 Bacteroidales bacterium UBA3868 | reverse complement strand
CCTTCACGAACGCGAGCGGCTGCGATAGCGTGGTAACCTTGCACCTGACCATCAACCACAGCAACACAGGTGACACCACCGCCATTGCCTGCGACTCCTTCGACTGGTACGAGCATACTAACATCACCGCCAGTTGCGACAACCTGACTCATACCTTCACGAACACAAATGGTTGTGACAGCGTGGTGACCTTGCACCTGACGGTCAACTATAGCAACACGGGCGACACCACGGCCATTGCCTGCGACAGCTTCGACTGGTACGAGCATACTAACATCACCGCCAGTTGCGATAATCTGATGCATACCTTCACGAACGCGAGCGGCTGCGACAGCGTGGTGACCCTGCACCTGACCATCAACCATAGCAGCACGGGCGACACGACCGCTATTGCCTGCGACAGCTTCGACTGGTACGAGCATACTAACATCACTGCCAGTTGCGACAACCTGACGCACACATTCACGAACGCGAACGGCTGCGACAGCGTGGTGACCTTGCACTTGACGGTCAACCACAGCACCACGGGTGACACAACCGCTACGGCGCAGGATTCCTTCACATGGTACGAGCACGCCAACATCACGCAGACGGGCAACTACACCCATACTTTCGTCAATGCTGCCGGTTGTGACTCTGTGGTCACCTTGCACCTGACCATCGGACATTCCTCGTTGGGTGATACCACGGCTGTGGCTTGTGACTCCTTTGACTGGTACGAGCACACGGGCATCACGCAGTCCGGCGACTACACGCACACCTTCGTCAACGCCGCTGGTTACGATTCTGTCGTTACCTTGCACTTGACGGTCAACTATAGCAGCACGGGCGACACCACCGCTATTGCCTGCGACAGCTTTAACTGGTATGAGCACACGGGCATCACGCAGTCTGGCGACTACACGCACACCTTCACCAATACGAATGGATGTGACTCCGTCGTCACGCTGCACCTGACCATCAACGAGGCATCTGTGGCCAACCTCACCGAAACGGTCTGTGAAACCGAGATACCCTACACCTGGAACGGCATCACCTTCAATGCTGCCGGCGATACAACCATCACGCTGACCGCCGCCAACGGTTGCGACTCCGTCGTGAACATGACGCTGATTATGAGTCCTGTCTATCATGTGAGCGAGACCAGAAGCATCTGCCCGAATGAACTTCCTTACACTTGGAACAGCTTCACCTTTGGCACCGGTGGCACGCAAGCGGTCACGCTGACATCTTCTGCCGGTTGCGACTCCGTGGTTACCATGACACTAATCCTGAACGCTGTCTATAATGTAAGTGAAACCAGAAGCATCTGTCAGAACGAGCTTCCTTACACCTGGAACAGCTTCACCTTTGGCACTGGGGGCACGCAAACGGTCACGCTGACCTCCTCGGCGGGCTGCGACTCTGTAGTCACCATGACCCTTATTGTAAACAATCCGGTATCAACGGAACTGCAGGTTGCCGCATGCGACAGTTACGAGTGGAATGGCGAAACATATACCGAATCTGGCGACCACACTCTAACCCTCACTACAGCCGCTGGCTGCGATTCTGTAGTGACGCTGCACCTGACCATCAACCATGCTGTCAGTTCCGAGTTTACCATCGAGACAACCGACAGTTGTTACATTTGGAACGGACAAGCATATTGCGTTTCCGGAGATTATGAGCAGACTCTCACCTCCGCCAACGGATGCGACTCTATAGTTACGCTGCATTTGACCATCAATGTAGGCATAGATGAGTATGATTTCGCCGCCTCCATGACGGTATATCCCAACCCGACCACAGGCATCCTCAACATACAGATCGCCAATATCGGCACTCCGATCTCTGAATTCATTCTGTATGACATTTATGGAAAATTAGTGGATAAGGTACGGTTGCAAAACAGCGACTCAACGGAAACGGCGCAGATAGACCTTGCAGAGCTGTCCAACGGCATCTATTTCGTGAAGGCAGTGGCAGATGGCAAGGTCGTGGCTGTGCGGAAAGTGGTGAAACAATAATATAATGAATGAAAAATGCCGCTGCCACGAGGTGGCACCGCCAGGTGGAGATCATCACCAACTACGAGGACTACAAGAAGAGCATCGCCAAGAACGATCCAAATGTCACCCCCATCAACGACGAAACCACCAAGCGCGAGCCTTACGACGGCTACCTCGTCTATCAGGGCTGCGTGCCGGAGGTGGAGGAGTTCGTGAAGAAGGGTAGGAAATAACTAGAAATTTGGAATGAGTAATTATAGGGCTGCGGCGTGCCGCGGCTCTTTTTTCAGAGGGTCAAATCAAATATGTATCAGATCCTCTCCCATCACATTGGATATCTTGGCTAATGTGCGTAAGGTAAAATTGTGCGTACCACCCAACCATCGGGACACCTCGGCTTCTGTTTTACCGGTAATCCTTGCCAAATCACGCTGGGAAAGTCCTTTTGCCTTGAGCATTCCAATCAGTTTTTCGGCGATAGAATCTGAAAAACGCAACTGTGTTTTCAAATCTTCCGGGGTTTCTTCTATCATTTGACGAAATAAAACCCGACCTTTATGATCTTGTTTCATATATCGTATTCTTTATTGTCAACACCTAAAATTTTAGTCTTTTCAATTCTTACAGAACCGGTTTTGATATCCGCTTTTAAAAGGGAGTCCAATTTCTGAAGATTGATCACATATCCGTTTAAATCAACATCTTCTTCGTACTTTTTTGTGCTTTTAACCCCTCCATTTCCCACAATAAGCACACTGTTAGACATACGCAAACAATAAAGTCGCAAACCGGTCTTATATACGGGTAACGCCATCACCCCATCATTGATTTTGCCTTCAGGTCGGAAGCGGCGCTCTTCAACCCCTTTTATCAGCATAGTGTCTATTTGATTGAGAATTATTCTTAGTTCTTCCTTCCTCACCGCATCATCCTTGAATTTCTTAACAAATTTCACGAATTCCGAACGGGTCTCCCCTTCAAAAATAATAGTGAACAAACCAGCAGCTTCTGTTTGTTCTAATGATAATATTATTGCTTTTGTCATGATTGATAATTTTGCGGCAAAGATAGTAAAAATTCAATTAGTTTAGCATATAAGGTAAGTTTTTTTTTAATTTCTTTTATACATACAACTGATGCTCACCCGCATCAACGACGAAACCACCAAGCGCGAGCCCTACGACGGATATCTCGTCTATCAAGGCGGAATGCCGGAAGTGGAGGAGTTTATGAAGAAGGGTAGGAAATAGAGTTTTGAGACAATTATATAATAAAGTCGTTCGATCACTGATTCCTTTAACTTAAAACCTGACACTCCAACCTCCAACCCATAACTTTTCTTCAAACCCCAAACTACTAACTCTTCACCAGAATTCCTCATCAGCACCCTGACGAAACAACAACACAGCAGGATTTCTATAAAATTCTGTTTTTTTCAAAGAATTGTTGATAATTATTTTTGACATAAGCACTTGCATATCAGAAAAAGTGTATATTTGCAGGCTCGAATTTTAAACCGCAAAGTGTTGACAACTTTTTCATTTCGAGAAAGTTACAATAAAAGGATGGTTTAACTTCGATGCGTAAAAGACACTAAATTTTTTATAAATCAATTAAAAATGTCAGGATTAATAGGAAAAAAAATTGGTATGACTAGCATCTACGATGCCTCCGGCAAGATCGTGCCGTGCACAGTGATAGAGGCTGGTCCTTGCGTGGTTACGCAAGTCAAGACCGTCGAGAAAGACGGCTACAGTGCAATCCAATTGGGTTACGACGAAAAGAAAGAGAAAAACACGACGAAACCTTTGAAGGGTCATTTCGCCAAGGCCGGCACCACGCCGAAAAAGATCTTACACGAGTTCACTCGTTTTGAGGAGGGTCACAAGAAGAACTTCGGTGAAGTTCTTGATGTTACCGTTTTCGAAGAAGGCGAATTTGTGGATGTCAGCGGAACTTCCAAAGGTAAGGGTTTCCAAGGCGTTGTGAAACGTCACGGATTCGGTGGTGTTGGCGATGCCACGCACGGACAGCACAACCGTCTGAGAGCTCCCGGTTCTATGGGTGCTTCCTCCTACCCTTCCCGCGTATTCAAGGGCATGCGAATGGCTGGCCAAATGGGTAACGCAAAGGTCAAAGTCATCAATATTCAGATTCTGAAAATTGTCAAGGAAAAGAATTTATTAGTAGTAAAAGGTTCTGTACCCGGAGCCAATGGATCTTATTTAATTATTGAAAGATGGAGCTAACAGTATATAAAATAGACGGCAGTGCAACTGCAAAGACGGTTACCCTGAATGATCAGATCTTCAATGTGGAACCGAACGATCACGCCATCTGGCTTGACGTGAAACAATATTTGGCAAACCAAAGACAAGGCACACACGACACCTTGGAGCGCTCCACCGTTTCCGGCAGCACCCGTAAACTGAAACGCCAGAAAGGTACTGGCGGCGCACGTGCCGGTAGTATCAAGAGCCCGACCATCCGCGGCGGTGCCACCGTTTTCGGACCTCACCCGAGAGACTACTCCTTCAAATTGAACAAGAAAGTGAAGAGACTCGCCCGTTTCTCCGCCTTCACCTACAAACAGAAGGAAGGTAAGATTACGGTTGTGGAGGATTTCAACTTCGAAGCTCCGAAGACCAAAGCGTACAAAGAGATGTTGCAGAAACTCAACCTCGAAGGCAAGAAGACTCTTCTGCTCACCCCTGAATTGAACCGCAACGTGCTCCTCTCAGCCCGCAACCTGCAACGCACCAATGTGATGCGCGCGCTCGACGCCAACACCTACCATGTGCTGAACGCCGGTCACCTCATCATTTGCGAAAGCAGTCTTCCTGAGCTGGAAAAAATGTTAGGCGAATAATTTTAAAAACCTTTAAAAGAAACAACAATGAGTATCATTATAAAACCCATCATCAGCGAAAAAATGACGCAGACGGCTGAAAAATACAACCGCTACGGTTTCATGGTGACCCGCGAAGCCACCAAGCCCGAAATCAAACGCGAAGTAGAGGCCGTTTATGGTGTTAAAGTAGTCCGCGTAAATACCCTGATCCAACGCGGTAAAGTCCAGAACCGTAATACTAAGGCTGGCGTCATTACAGGTCAGAAAAACAACTTCAAAAAGGCCTACGTGTTCGTGGACAAGGATCAAAAAATCGATTTTTATAGTAATATTTAAAAAAGATGGCACTTAAAAAGTACAAACCAGTAACGCCGGGTCAGCGCTTCAAAGTGATCAGCGCATTTGATGACATTACCACCAACAAGCCGGAAAAGAGTTTGTTGTGTCCGAAACACCGGACAGGCGGAAGAAACAACAGTGGTAAGATGACGGTACGGTACCGCGGAGGCGGTCACAAACAGATGTACCGTATTATTGACTTCAAGAGAGAAAAGGATGGCGTTCCCGCTACCGTTAAGACGATTGAATACGATCCGAACCGCTCGGCCCGTATCGCCCTCGTTTATTATGCTGACGGCGAGAAACGCTACATCGTGGCTCCTCACGGTATTAAGGTGGGCCAGGAAATCATCAGCGGCGCAGGCGTTTCCCCCGATCTGGGCAACTGCCTCCCTGTTGGCGAAATCCCCTTCGGTTCCATCATCCACAACAT
>DGGS01000042.1 GCA_002392325.1 Bacteroidales bacterium UBA3868 | reverse complement strand
CCGCTGGTGGTGCCCGAAATCAACGGCGATGTGATCAAGGCCACCGACAAGATCATCGCAAACCCGAACTGTTCGACTATCCAGATGGTGATGGCCCTGTGCCCATTGCATAAACAATACAAAATCAAGAGGTTGGTGATTTCCACCTACCAGTCCGTCACCGGAACCGGCATGAAAGCCGTGAACCAGCTGATGAAGGAGAGGGCAGGGGAGAGTTGCGACAAAGCGTACCCCTATCAGATTGATATGAACCTTTTCCCGCACGGCGGCACTTTTGAGGACAACGGTTACACCACCGAAGAGATCAAGTTGGTGAATGAAACCCGTAAAATATTAAGGGATAACGACATACAAGTCACCGCAACCGTTGCGCGCGTGCCCGTGACAGGCGGCCATGCCGAAGCGGTGAATGTGGAATTCTATAATGAATTTGAGTTGGACGAGGTGTTCGAACTTCTGCGCAACATGCCAGGCGTGGTGGTGCAGGATGATCCGGCGCACAACATCTATCCGATGCCTTTGTGGGCGAAAGACAAAGACGAGGTATTCGTGGGCCGCATCCGCCGCGACTTTTCACAACCCCGCACACTGAATCTGTGGGTGGTTGGTGACAATCTCCGCAAAGGAGCCGCCACCAACGCCGTGCAAATCGCCGAATTAATTCGTGACAAGTATTTGAAATAGATTTTTTTGTATCTTTGCATTTAAAATTCTTCCTACATGAAAAAAATAGGATTTCTTATTTGCATTCTACTGATGGGTTTGAACGCCATATTCGCGCAAAACACACCGAATAAGGCCATTATAGGTTTTTATAACCTGGAAAACCTGTTCGACACCATCAATGACCCGATCAAAAACGATGAGCAGTTCCTGCCTCAAGGCGATTACCAATGGACCTCGGAACGCTATATGCACAAACTGGACCGTTTGTCACAAGTAATTGCCGACATAGCCAAACTTGATGGCGGATTGGTGGTTTTGGGCGTTTCTGAAGTTGAAAATGAGCATGTCCTTTGGGATTTAGTCGCCACGGAGCGTCTGAAACCCTACGGATTGAAGGTTTGTCACCATGAATCACCTGACAGACGCGGTGTGGATGTTTCTTTCCTGTACGATCCAAAACGCTTCCATATTATTGATACAGCGGCATTTCCGCTTATCGTGCCCAACCAGCCCGAGTTCATTTCCCGTGACCAATGGCTGATGACCGGAATTCTGGACAATACAGACACCTTATATATATTGGTGAACCACTGGCCGTCAAAGTCGGGTGGGGAGAAGCGCAGTCTGCCGGGCCGTCTGGCCGCTGGCAACCTGTCGCACGACATCTGGAGCAATATCTCTGCCAAGCATCCCGGTGCCAAGTTCATCCTTATGGGCGACTTGAACGACAACCCGAATTCCAAAGCCATCATGGAGTGCCTGGGCACCAAAACAAACACTAAAAATCTGGCTAAGAACGAGTTGTTCAATCCGATGTGGAAGTTGTACCGTGACGGAATCGGCTCTTACGCATACCGCGATTCTTGGGAAATGCTGGACAACATGATTGTGTCAGGCGGACTGGTGTATCCTGAAAGAGGTTACAAGTACCAAACCGCACAAGTTTTCCGGAAAGACTATCTGTTCACCAAATCCGGTTCCTACATGGGCTATCCGTTCCGCATGTTCGCCGGCGGCGTGTATCAGGGCGGTTACAGTGACCACCTTCCGGTTTATCTTGTTTTAACGAAATAATACTCAATAACTTATGGATAAAAGACTGGTAATAATTCCAACTTACAAAGAAAAAGAGAACATTGAGAACATCATCCGGACCATCTTCGGTTTGATTGATGTGCATATTTTAGTGATTGACGATGGCAGTCCAGACGGCACAGCGGACATCGTGAAGAGCTTGATGCCTGAGTTTGAGGGCCGGTTGTTCATCGAGGAACGCAGCGGCAAGCTGGGACTTGGAACCGCATATATACATGGCTTCCGTTGGGGTTTGGCCCGCGATTATGACTTCATGTTCGAATGTGACGCCGATTTCTCGCACGATCCGCACGATTTGCAACGTTTGTACGACGCTTGTGTGGAGCAGAACGCCGATGTGGCCATCGGATCGCGTTATTGCCAGGGTATCAGTGTGGTAAACTGGCCGTTAGGGCGCTTGATGATGTCCTATTTCGGGTCCATGTACGTGCGCACGGTGCTGGGCATTCCTGTGCACGATACTACTGCAGGATTCAAATGTTACCGTGCTAATGTGTTGAAAGCCATAAATTTCGACGCTATCAAGCATGTGGGATACGGATTCCAGATTGAGATGAAGTTTATCGCATACAAGCTTGGTTTCAAGATTGTGGAAGTGCCGATCATTTTCCGTGACCGTACGATGGGAACCTCCAAGATGAGCGGCGGAATTTTCCGTGAAGCCATTTTCGGCGTTATAGGACTTAAATTGCGCAGCTGGACGAAGAAATGGAAACGGGAGATACGCAACAACTAAGTATTTCCCAATCCCAACTCCATAGACGACTTCATATTTGAATATAAAATATGCATATAAATAGGGGGCACGAAAAATGCCCCTCTTCCTGTCCCTTCAAATCCTATTTAACATAATATAAATTATGAGACAAACAAACAGGGGCGCAAGACATAGGTGATTTAAATACGATTATGAACTTAAATAACTGTATATCAGTACTATTACAGTCGTCTCGATATCTTCGGGAGAATCTCATTTTTCCAGGTCGCGAACGATCCATCGAGGATTTTCTTTCTGGCGGTGGTTACAAGATCCAGGTAGAAATGCAAATTATGGATGCTGCCGATCATCGGGCCGAGAATCTCGTCAGAAACATACAGATGGCGGAGATAAGCGCGCGTATATTCGCGGTCGGCGAAAAGTTCGCTGCCGGCGTCTATGGGTGTGAAATCGTTTTTCCATTTCTCGTTGCGCATGTTCAGCATGCCTTCCCAGGTGAAAATCATGCCGTTTCGGCCATTGCGCGTGGGCATCACGCAGTCGAACATATCCAAGCCCAGCGAGATATTTTCAATGATATTAGCCGGTGTTCCCACGCCCATCAGATAGCGCGGTTTGTCCTTCGGAAGCGCCCTGCAGCAGAAGTCGGCAATCTCGTACATCTGCTCCACGGGCTCCCCTACCGCTACCCCACCGATGGCGATTCCGTCGGGGTTCACGGAGTCGCAATACTCCGCCGATTTGAGGCGCAGATCGTGGTAAATGCCGCCTTGGACTATGGGGAACAGCGATTGTTCGTAACCGTAGTACGGTTCCGTCTCCTCCAGCCGTTTCACGCAGCGTTTCAACCACTTAAAGGTGGTTTCCATCGATTTTTTGGCGTAGTTGTACTCGCACGGATACGGGATGCACTCGTCAAACGCCATGATAATATCGGCGCCGATGGCGCGCTCAATGTCCATCACGCTTTCCGGACTGAACAGATGTCGCGAGCCGTCGATGTGCGACTGGAACCAGACGCCCTCTTCGGGGTTTATTTTGCGGCGATGGCTGAGTGAGAACACCTGGAAACCGCCGC
>DGGS01000007.1 GCA_002392325.1 Bacteroidales bacterium UBA3868 | reverse complement strand
GCGGCATACCACCTACCAGCATATACAACCTGAAGTCGCGTAGTAGTTTGCGCATCACGCCGTCGCCCAACGGTTGCTTTGCCTCGTAAACCTCACGAAGCATATCTACCGTGATGGTGTCGCCCAAAGCCCAGCGGAATTCCTCGTAATCCATTGGATACATCTCAAGACGTGTCTCCTCGCTCGGAATGCGAATATTCTTTGTCTTCTTTTTTATGGAAATCAGCGACCCTGTTTCAATATAATCATAGCGGTGATCCTTCACCAACTTTTTGATGGCTTGACGCGCCAATGGGCATTCCTGCACCTCATCGAATATGATCACCGATTTGCGAGGAGAGAGACGGGTAAAGATACAAAAAATGCCGAAACCCTCAAAATTTATTTTGTTTGTTTTGCCGAAAATCTCACAATTTTTGCCAATTTGTCAAAATCCTCATGTTTTTTCAATTCGATTTGTCCTAAAATCTCATATTTCCACTTTTCTCGAAACTGACTTTGAATTGTGTTTTTTTTCAAAGAACGGCGTGAAATCCATTGCCTGTGATTTCATACCGAGAAAATAACATCTTGATGGATAAGTCGTTCGGTCCGGATTTTTTCACTCCCGTTCCCGCCGCACCTCCGTGAGGCCGCCCTTGTTTCCTACCACGAAGAGCGTGGGAGCTTTGCCGTCGCGAACATAGTCGTCAAGATAGAGCGGTTCGCCAATGATGAAACAGGTGCAGTGGAACGTGTCGCCGGCTTTCAGCTTGGAGTTTTCGCTTTTGAGTACCTCGAATCGGCTGTCGCCAAGATACTCCAGTGTCACACGGCGGTCAGGTGCCCAGGCAATGAATACAACCCCGCCCACAGGGATGTCTTTAGGGAAAAGCGACAAGCCGAGCACCGGATTCGACGATTCGCCATTACGGTTGTGGTTGGCGAGGAAATCGTCCCAGTCGCGGAAACCAACGCAGCGGGCCAATACGGAAAGCGTAGAGTAGCGGGTTGTGTCGTAGCCGTCAATGTAGCCCCAGATGCGCTTGAGCGTGGTCACGCCAAGGGTCTCCTTGCAGCGTTCCTGGATGATGCCAGTGAGGAACTGGAAGTCGGCAGGGGTTTTCATTTTTCGGGAGACGGATTCTTCGACCATCTCACGGAGTTGCAGGATTTCGGTTTCGTTTAAGGACATATTTTCGATTTGATTTGCAAATATACTATAAAAAAACGAGTGTTAAACCAGGATGTTTGGCTCAAATTGTTGTTCATTATTCAACAAGCAGCGTTTTCACATTATCCGTATAGCCTAATTCACGACATAGTGCCTATATGTACAGTTTTTCGGCAAGATGGATTGTCCCATCCGCTTTTGCTAATTGCGCCAGACCTGACAAGAGGGTCATGGTGTCCATCAGGTCGTCATTAATACGTATGCGCAGACTCATGTCATTGCTGATACCGAAACAGTGGGCTACATACTGTTGTATTTCTAGTCTTAATTCAGCTACAGATTGTATGTATTGCATACTGTGGTGTTTGCTTCTGTTTTAGAAAGACACCGCAAAAATAAAGACTTAACCAATAGGGCTTTTGGTCCTTTTTGGTCCTAATTAAAAACTAAATTATGTGTGACAAATCATAACAAACCTGCAGGAAAGACGCCGTAGTAGTAATATTGAGTTGTCATTTTACAATCTCAACAATGTGGACGCCGAGCGCTTGCTCAATAAGAGCAATAGTGCGGCAAGTAAAATTATGAGTGCCGCTAAGCCATCTTGTCACATCCGATGGCCTCCTATGCGTCAATGCAGCCAATTCCTTCTTATTAATACCTTTCTCTTTCATGATCAATGCTATACGACTAGCGATGCCATCTGTAATAAGATCGGTCGCCAAATCAAGGGGCGAAATGCTGTCGTATGCTTCTTGAATAATGGGACTAAAAATTTGGGGTTCCTTATCTGGTTTCATAACTCGAAAGTAACATGTTCTATGCCAGTGATGATATTTTGTTCTAGTTTTATTCTCCCTCTGGCAAGTTCTTGCGAGAGAAGAACATCAAATTTCTGCAAATCCATTACATAACCACTAAGTTCCATATCTTCTTCGTATGTTCTTGTGATTTTTACTCCGCCATTTCATACAATTAATATTTGATCCAATATTCGCAGACAATACAAACGCAGAACTTTAGAATCAATCGAAAGTGCTGCCAAATTATCCTTAAGTTTTCCTTCTGTACGAAAATACCGTTCTAATGCTCCATTAGCCATGATTCTGTTAATTGCTCTGAATATTTTTTGAAAATCTCGGTTAAGTGTTGCATCATTTAAAAACTTTTGTATAAATAATTCATACTCAGTTAAGTCATTTTCGTTAAAGCAGATGGAATACAACCCCACATTGTCGCTCTGCTCTAAAATTTTAAGTTTTGCTTTTTTCATGATTATAAAATTTTGTGTTGCAAAAATAAAAATAATTTTCAATATTTCGCAAATATGCGAAAAAATTTTTCATATTTGCACTTAGCTCCATCGTAGCTAAAAAACGGAAAATTATTGTTGTTTCTTAAACCTGTCAATCGCCACCTTGAGCGAGATGATGTGCGAATACTGCGCGATGGAGATGTCACCCAAATCGGTGAACGCATAATCGATGGAGACTATGTTCTTGATGCACACCCCTACCCCAAGGTTAATTTGCAAGGTGGTTTTCTTCTTGCCGTCGAAGTCGGGTTCCTGCTGGAAATTGCCGATACCCGCGCGCAGGGCCACAATCTTCTTATAGGCGAACTCCATGCCGAAATGCGGATCCATGCTCAACACATTGCTTTTTATCAGCGTGTTTCGCTTGCCGTCAAAGGTGCAATCCAACCCCAAAGCGAAGGTGGCGTTGAAGCCCTTGCCCAGTTCCACATATTTGCCAGCGCCGAGCATCAGGGCCGGAAGAGTGAGCTCCAACTCATTTTCCGGAATCTCATTGCCCGTCTGGTGGAAAATGTCAATAACCTGGTCGGTAAGATGATAGTTCCAGGCGTTGAAGGTGGAGGTGCCGTCGCGCAGCATGGCGCCAGCCTGCCAGCCCTTATGATTATATTGTAGTCCGAAATCCAACCCGAATCCCCACGCATTGGCAAATTTGCCGATGTTGCGGTAAATGATTTTGGCATTGGCACCCAGAGATAACCCCGGCACATTCTCGAAATTATACGCATAACTGAGCAGCAAAGCGTTATCGGAGGCGGAAAAGTAAGAGATCCGGTCGTAGTCCACATTTCCTTGAGCGTCAATCAACTCGGTGGTATTCATAATATTATCCACTCCGAAGCGGATATAGGAAAGCGCCACCGAAGAGCGGTCGTCAATCTTATAGCCAATGCCGGCGTAGTCGTATTTGGCCACACCCGCAAAGTACTCAGCGTGCATAAGCGACAGCTGGTATTTTTTGTCCATACGGCCCAATCCGGCAGGATTCCAGTACGCCGCGGTCACATCGTCAGAGATAGCGCACATGGTGTTGCCCATGGCCAGTCCGCGCGCACCGATACCCAGCGAAAGGAACTCGTTACTGTATTTGCTCTGTCCGTATGCAAACGATAAGGACATTAGCAGGACAACCGTTACAAGCAGATGTTTTTTCATTCTTCTCGATTCTTTTTGTGTGTCGCATAGTTCTTATGGTCGCCTTTGAAAAGGTCATAACCCATAAAGCGGCACTCCAGCGGACCATTAAAGAGTTTCGTCTTCGAGTTCGCCTTCAGGCCAATATGTTTCAAGGCATCCATATCCGAACTTATAATAAACGCACGACAACCGGAAAAATTGTTTTTCAGTGAATCTCCTATTTCGGAATAGAATTCATTGAGGTCGTCAACGGCCAGTCGTTCGCCGTAGGGCGGGTTCATCATCACGAGCGAGGGTATGCGCGCGGGCTTGGCCTGGCGCATGTCCCGTTTCTCCAATCGGATGAAATCCTCCAAGCGCGCTTTCCTGATGTTGGTTTCCGCCATGTCCAAAAATCTGGGATTGATGTCGGAACCGTAGAAGTCAACGCTAACATCGTCCTTGATGGCAGCGGATTTGCGGATCTCACGCCATCGCTCCGCATCGAAATTCTTCCAATATCCAAATCCATAGTTTCGGCGGTAGAAGCCTGCCGGAATGTTCAACGCCTGCATGGCGGCCTCGATGAGGATGGTGCCGCCTCCGCACATGGGGTCAATAAAATCGCAGTCAGCCTTCCAACCGCTGAGTTTGATCATGGTGGCGGCCACCACCTCGTTGATGGGTGCCGGATGGTTCATCACCTTGTAGCCGCGCTTGTGCAGCGACTCACCGGAACTGTCCAAGAACAATTGCGCCTCATTCTTATAGACATGAAGATGCAACTGCACATCCGGATTTTCCTTGTCCACCGAAGGACGACGACCATTCAAGTCGCGGAATCGGTCGCAAACCGCATCCTTGGCCAGCACGGAGGCGTACAACGGTGTTTTGAAGATGGTATCCGCAATGGTAGCGTGCACCGCCAGCGTATTGTCGGGCCCCATGAACTTTTCCGCGGGAAAATCAAATATCTGTTCATAGAACTGCCGATTGTTGGTAAAGGTGAACTTTTTCTGCAACCAGAGGATGCGCAACGCGAACCGGCAGAAATAGTTTGCCTTGTACATCAGATCCATATCCCCCTCAAAACTCACAGACCTGCTTAAAATCTTGCAGTTACGGGCACCAAGAGCGGCGAGTTCATCGGCCAGAAGCGGTTCTATTCCCGCAAATGTCTTGGCCACATAAAATTGCGTGTTTTCCATATTTATATCAATGCGGCAAAAGTACAAAAAATAGTTGTGAACAAATCAACATAAAAATAACGGATATTCTAGAATAAAACAAAAAAGTGTGTATCTTTGCAGTTCGTTATAATTATCTTAACAACTCCGGACTACACTGACTAAAAATATACCCAACAGACATCAACATTAAAACCAATCACCAATCATATGGAAACACTTTCTCATTCTGTGATTTTAGTGGACGATAGTGACAATCTGCGCAGCGTCATCAAAGAGTTTTTAGAAATGAAAGGATATAATGTTTGGGATTTCAAGGAGATGAATTCGGCTCTGAAGTCCATCAACACGGTACCTTACCACCTGTGCATCATCGACCTCTCCTTGCACAATCAAGACAACTTCGTATTGCTGCAAAACATCCGCAAGTACAAGAAAAATCTGCCCGTGATCATCCTATCCGACAATGACAGCCGGGAGGAACGCATTAAAGGATTCAAGCTGGGTTGCGACGATTTCATGACCAAGCCTTTCAGCATTGAGGAATTGGAGTTGCGCATGCGTGTGATATTAGGAAGAGGCGCTGCCGCGAGCAATGTCAAAACAGTGCTCCAGGAGGAAACCGTGTACAAATTGGGGAACTTCATTTTCAATTTCAGCGACATGCAGTTGATCCACCCCAAGAAAACCCGCATGCTGACCCGCAAAGAGGCGGAACTGCTGAAACTGTTGTGCGACCACAAAAACAAGCTCATACCTCGAGAGATTATCCTGAAAGAGGTTTGGGGTGACGACGACCATTCTGCGGGCAGGAGCATGGATGTTTTCCTTACCAAATTGCGTTCTTATTTGCAAATCGACAACGAAGAGCATCTGGCACCAAAGGTCAAAGGGAAACGGAAAGTGGTGTACACAGGCGGATACGAGCCGCAGGTTGAAATATTCAATGTGCACGGCACCGGTTTCATGCTGAAGATTAGGGATTAGAGATTTAAGATTTAAGATGTAAGACTTGAGATTTGGGATTGGGGATTGGGGATTTGAGATTATTGAAATTTGTTTTTTTAACTTTGAATTATAATCATCTATGGTAATAGACAGACTTTATGAAAAAGTGGCCCTTAACGGCCATGTGTGTGTCGGCCTCGACACCGATTTTTCCTATCTTCCAACTGCTATGGCAGAGCGTTTTCCCAATGTTGAGGATGGCCTTTTTGAGTTCAACCGCGCCCTGATTGACGCTACGCTTGATGTGGCGGCCTGCTACAAAGTGCAAATCGCCTATTATGAATCCTACGGCATTGCCGGTTTGCGCGCCTATCAGAAGACATTGGCATACC
>DGGS01000131.1 GCA_002392325.1 Bacteroidales bacterium UBA3868 | reverse complement strand
CCGGAAGTGGAGGTGCAGGCCAGTGCGCCGGCGTAGGAGGCGCCGATAGCGGAACAAACGCCCGCAATCTCGTCTTCAGCTTGGAACACGCGCGCGCCCAAGGATTTGTGTTTGGCTAATTCCACCATCACATCCGTAGCAGGGGTGATAGGGTAGGAGCCCAGGAACAACTGGCGGCCCGAACGCTCGGAAGCGGCCAACAGACCCCATGCAGTGGCCACATTACCCGTGATATTACGGTAACGGCCCTTCGGCATCTTGTCGGCATGGGCAATCTCAAAAATGTGGGAGTGCATCACTTCCAACTTGTCGGCATATTCATAACCTTCTTGCAGGACAGCTTTGTTCAGCTTCACCACTTCGGGTTTCTTGGCGAACTTGCGCTCCAGATAAGCGAATGTCTGATCCAATTTTTTATGCGTGGCATAGAAAATGATACCCAGTGCGAACATGTTGCGGCATCTGTCAGCCGTCTTCTTGTCGGCACCTTGCTCATTGCCAATACGCTGTGTGAAAGAGGTGACAGGGGCTTTGATGATGGTGTAGGCACGCTCCATCTCATCCGTGAACGGATTGTCGTTCTCTGTGTAACCGGCCTTTGCCAATGCCTCATCTGTGAAGGTGTCAATATCCACAATGATGGTGGCACCTTTCTTGGCCCATTTCATATTCGATTTCAGAGAGGCGGGGTTCATGGCGACGAGGATGTCACACTTGTCACCCGAACTGTAAATGTGGTTTCCCACATGCACCTGGTATCCGGAAACACCCGCTATGGTGTTGTGCGGGGCGCGGATTTCGGCAGGATAGTCAGGAAATGTGGCAATGTCGTTGCCTGTGAGCGCGGAAGCGTCGGAAAAGAGGGTTCCCGACAACTGCATTCCGTCTCCGCTGTCTCCAGCAAAACGGACGACGATGTCGTCAATTTTCTTGATTTGATCTTCTGTTGACATTTTAAAATTGGTTTATATTTTTATTATTTATTGTTGTATCAGCAAGTTACAGTTATTGCAAACCGTTTTCAGAATGACTCCGAAAACGGCGGCAAAGGTAATTATTTTAAGTAAGAAAATCAATCGGAAATACTAATAATATTTACTTATTCTTCTTGTCTTGCCAGACAGTGGAAAATATGGTGGGATTGATGTTCAGCATGATCCATCCCCAGTGAAGTTGCCGTTTGTCGGTTAGCTTCTGGAGTGTCTCCATCGTTTTGGTGCCGCTCATGAAGGAATAGCCGGCCGAAAGCTTGACAAATTTTAAAATGTAGGCGCGTGACACATGCATAATGGTCGAATTTATTGTTTTTTTGATGTTTGTCCTCCGTAAAAGGAGGTTATCGAGCGCAAAATAATAAAAAATAAGTAAGATACTCCTCGCCAATCACAATATTTTGTACTTTTGCGACTGCATAGAAACAAGCATTCTCGCACGGATGGGACAGAAAAATGAGATTGTCTGGCAGGATTGTTTCGGAATGACGAAGCAATACACGATGCTGATGGTGAAGTCGCAGCACGAGCCGATGCGGTTCGCCTCGCTGTTGTCAAAATTGTACCAGCGCCCGTTCTCGTTCATCGCCGACTATGCCCCCGATCTAACACATCCTGACATACAGTTCCCCACCTATTTCTCCGTCATTGACCCTTCCAAAAATGTCAATATGCTGGTGATGGCCAACCGCACCACCGTGCCGGCGGTAGTGGATCAGGTGTTCAATCCATTGCAAAGCATGTCTTTGTTTGACGATTATTTTTACTTCTTTAATCAGAAGACGAATAAGAAACTGTTTTCAAGTCCGCTGAGGAATTATGATTTTCTCATTTTTCTCTATAGCGATAAGGATTATAACATTGCCGAAGTGATCGATAAACTCGGTTCCCAACCCTCGTTTATGATGCAGGATGTTTCAGAAATGCTGCAATCTGATGGCAAAACCCAGAAGAAACAGGTGACCCTATTGCAGGGTTTGATTGAATACTTTGGAGTGGAAATGAATGAGGTTCAAGAGAAAAAAATCCGTGCCCGACTGAGAAACAAGGAGATACCGCAGAATAATGTTATTGACCGCCGGTATGATGTCAGACAGACCATCACCAGTCCGTTGTTGGGTCGGGAGGATATTTAGCGCTTTTCTTTCTTTAACGGCAAAACCTTTAATGTCAGACTGTTGAACCCGTAATTGTCGAATTTCTCGGCTTTGCGGTAGAAAGAGATGTGGTATTCGCCCGACTGGCTCAAACTTTTGCGTGGGAACGCCACCAGATTTATGTTGCAGGCACTGCCGTTGCCCGCGGGCATGATGTTCTTGTTGGTCTCTTTGTTGAAATCGAAAATGCTGGTCACATATGTTTCCTGTCCATCCGGATAAATCAGGGTGATGGTGACGGGCAGTTCTTCCAGCACATTGGTGGTGCTGTCGTAGTTCAACACAAACTCAATGCGGTAATCTTTGGTCGTATCGGTGATGTTGAAAGGCATGTCCAACACCTGTTCGTCATAAGTCCAGTTCGTATTTGGGAAGTTGTGCATCACGCTGATTTCAACAGCGTTTTTGTTTTTCCTGTTCTGACATCCAATAACTAAAATACTGGAAATAAGAATGATAACAGCGTATAAGAAAAGGTGTTTTGCGTTGTGCTTTTTCATGTTCGGATACTCTTTTAAAATGGCCTGCGAAAATAGGAAATTTATTGATATTTTTACTATTTTTGCAACCGAAAACAAAATGTATTATGAGTTATAAATCCGTGAAAGACGTAATAGATCTATTAGAGGCAAATGGCTTTATCATAAAAGGACAAAAAGGAAGCCATATCAAGTTTGAAAAGAATGGGATAATGGTTATAGTTCCCAATCATGGTAAGAAAGGGGTGGAGAAGGGGACATACTTCAACATTGTTAAACAAGCAGGGTTAAAAAAACAGAACAATTAACAACATAAGAAATGAAAACAATTGAAGTGAAAGTTGAATCTTCCGGTGAGAATTACAGCGCCTATATAGAAGGATTACCTATCATGACAGTAGGGGATAACATGGAAGAGATTAAATCTAATATGCAGGAAGCCATTGATTTGTATCTTCAAGATAATCCTAATGTCGATGAGATGTTTTTTGGAGAATATGAATTGGTGTTCAAACCTGTCGTCCAGTCTCCCAAGTCTTCCCAATCTTCGATAAGTGCACCAATATATTCAGTGTAATAAATTGAAATATAAATATTTAACATGACAACAAAAAAGAAATTTTATGTGGTATGGAACGGCGTGAAGCCCGGAGTGTATGACAACTGGGCGGAGTGCAAGGAACAGGTCTATCAGTTTGAGGGCGCCAAATACAAGTCTTTCGGCACATTGCAGGAAGCCCAGAGCGCTTTGGAGGAAGGATATGCCGCCTATTACCGTAACCATCCGGCCACAGCCAGCGGCGTGGCATTGCAACTGCAAACCAACGATGCCAACGCGCAGAAGCCCATCCTTGACAGTTTGTGTGTGGATGCCGCCTGCAACATGGTAACCAAAGTGATGGAGTACCGGGGCGTGTATGCGGCCACGGGCGAAGTGTGGTTCCACAAAGGCCCGTTTCCCAACGCGTCCAACAACATCGGCGAGTTCCTGGCCTTAGTGCACGGTCTGGCCTTGCTCAAGCAGAAGAATCTGGACATTCCCATCTACACCGACAGCATCACGGCATTGTCGTGGGTGCGCCACAAGAAGCACAAGTCCATCGTGCTGCCCACCGATGAGAATGCTGTGCTGTTCGACCTGCTGGTGCGCGCCGAGAACTGGCTGAAGAACAATACCTACGCCAATCCGATCTATAAATGGAACACGCCTCTTTGGGGCGAGATCCCCGCCGACTTTGGGAGGAAGTGAAAGTCCCTTTTTGTGTTTCCTTTTCAAAAACAAGCGGCACCGCAATTGCGGTGCCGCTCCTGTATAAGCCGGTTATGCGTCCCCAACCGACTTGTTCGTAATAGCAACCAATGGTTATTTTTTGAGAATCTTTTTCACGCCATTGCCGACCTTCATCAGATAAAGACCTGCAGGATAAGGTTGCATGTTCAGTTTAACCTGCATTTCTTCATTCTCTATTACTTCAAGAAGCTTGCCATTCATGTTGTAAAGTTCCACACGACAGGCATTCTCATTGATGATGTACAGAATGTTCGTACAAGGATTCGGGTATGCGATGATGTGCGTCATTTCAGGGTTGTCGATACCGACATGACTGGTGTCAGGCACGGTAACAGGTGT
>DGGS01000033.1 GCA_002392325.1 Bacteroidales bacterium UBA3868 | reverse complement strand
TTCCCAAATCTTTGAGCGAAGCCCCGATGTGGTACACGGTGTCGTCAATGCAAAGGAACCGGTCGTGCGCCTGCGAGAACTCATGCACCTCTATCGGAGGATATTGGGTGTCGTGTTTTAACATGTCGGTACTGAGGCTTGGTGTGACCTTCTTCGTGTAAATGACGGCTTCAACCCCATCTGCACGCTTGTCCAGCAATGCCAGAGTCGTGTCGTCCACAAAGTTGTCGAACATTACCACACGCTGCTTGGCGCCCCGGATCAGGTCGCTGACAAACCGGTGCGCATCAAATACCTGGCCGTCGAAAAAAATGCCTTGTGCAGGAGTCAAATGTTTGTCTATTCTTTGAAAAACTTCATCTATTCGTTTGTCCGTTTCTGAGAGATGAAGTTCAATGTGTTCCAGTCGTTGAAAAACAGCTGCATTCACCATCAGAAATCGCCGCATGGCTACAAACGCATTCATTATCCGTACACTCACTTCAATAGCTTTTGGGGAATGTAACACGGATGACAACTGAGCGATTCCCTGTTCTGTAAAAACATACGGTAAAGAAGGACTATATTTTATTGCTTGTAGGTTATCGCATTTTGCGACAACCTTATCCCGTTCAAATTCATTGAGTTGAAATCGAAAAGATTCTGGAAACCGAGCAATATTCCGTTTCACTTGCTCATTCAATCGACTGGTTGTCACCCCATAAAGCCGCGCTAGGTCGCGGTCAATCATCACCTGCTGCCCGCGAAATTCCATGATCATCGCCCCGATGGACTCGGAGTTTCCCGTATTCGGCACCTCTGTTGTATTCCCGATAGTGCTAATATAAGTTTTGTGTGGTTGGATTTTGTCTTCCTGTTCCATGGTAAATGGTTTATTAATAATAATTTTGTTGTTCAGGGTCGCACGACTTCCGCCCGCCTGGGCATCGGTACGGACAACGGGGCAAAGATAAGAATTTTATAATTACCTTTTTCGGAAAAACAACGGGCGTAAATTAACAGTTATTTCTTAATAAAACACTGTAAAACAGTGTTTTAAGAATATTTTTTTATCTTTGCAGCAACTTTAAAAACATAACACGATGAAAACAACTGTTGATCCTTCTATAAGAAACGGCGAAATCATTATGTACCAGCCGGATGAGAGCATCAGGTTGGAAGTTAGAATCGCGGAAGATACCGCATGGCTTAACCGCCAACAAATGGCTCTTTTGTTTGGCAGGGATGTGAAGACTATTGGCAAGCATATCAATAACGCTTTGGCAGAAGAGTTGCACGGTTTGTCAACTGTCGCAAAATTTGCGACAGTTCAACAAGAAGGTTCTCGTATTGTGAATCGGGAAATCGAATACTACAATGTAGATATGATTCTGTCTGTCGGCTATCGGGTTAAATCCCAACATGGTGTGCAATTCCGCCAGTGGGCAAATTCCGTGCTGAAAGAATACCTGCTTCGCGGATACGCTATTAACCAACGGTTTGAACGATTGGAACAACGCGTCAGCAGAACCGAAGAGAAAATAGATTTCTTCGTCCGCACAGCCCTGCCACCCAAGGAGGGCATCTTCTACGACGGACAAATATTCGACGCTTACACTTTTGCGTCGGAGCTGATACGGTCGGCCAAACTGAGGATTGTGCTGATTGACAACTACATCGACGAGTCGGTGCTGCTCATGCTGGCCAAACGGAACGAGAACATCACGGCGGACATTGTCACCAGGCAAATAACCGAAACGCTGGCACTTGACATCAAACGGCACAACCGCCAGTATCCGCCAATCACTATCCGTGAAAATTCCCGCTATCACGACCGCTTCCTGATTATTGACGACGCCGTATATCACATTGGCGCATCGCTGAAAGACCTCGGCAAAAAACTGTTTGCATTCTCAAAACTGGAGCTGCCAATTGGGAGTTTGGGAATAAGGGAGTAGAAGACCGTTGTGTCCAAGGCGCATGAGTAATACAAAAAAAAGGCAGTCCTTTCAGACTGCCTTTTTAATATGTATCAATGGCCAAAAGCTAATGGCCAATGGCTGACAATTACAGCGTGTGATACGGTTTCAGGATGCCCTTGCCGATCTCCACAGCTTCCTCGTTCTTCGGAATGAGGTGGTGGTGACGCTCAGGAAGGGATTTTTCCAAACCTTTGTGCAACATTTCGGGAGTAACCAGCGGTTTCACTGCGAGGAAGCCGCCCAACACGATCATGTTGAACAACTTGGCGATACCCAACTCGTTGGCCTTGTCGGCTGCGGCCACCTGATAGATGTTGATGTCCTTGCGGGTAGGGTGGTTCGTGATGCCGTTCGGGTCGTAAATCAACAGACCGCCAGGTTTCACGGCAGATTCGAACTTGTCCATGGACTGCTGGTTCAAAATGATGGCGGTGTCGAACTGGTTAAGATAAGGGGAGCAGATGCGCTCGTCGCTTAAGATAACCGTGACGTTGGAGGTACCACCACGCATTTCAGGACCGTAGGAAGGAAGCCAGCTGACCTCCTTGTCTTGCATAATGCCGGCGTATGCCAGGATCTTACCCATTGAGAGCACACCTTGACCGCCGAAGCCTGCTATAATTATTTCTTCTGTCATTTCTTTGTGAATTTAAGGTTATTATTTTTTTCTCAATGAGAAGATCGTCTCATTCGGTTGGTCGAATGTGCCGACTCTCTCGATAAATTTAGGATCGAACTTGCCGTCAACCTTCATGTCGCCCAGCGGGAAGTATTTCAAGGTGTTCTCTTCCATCCACTTGTTGGCTTGTACGGGAGTCATCTTCCAACCGGAGTTACAGTTGGAGGTCACTTCCACGAAGGAAACGCCCTTGTTGAGTTTCTGGTTCTCGAAGGCCATGCGGATGGCTTTCTTGCACTTGCGGGCGAGGGCAGGGGTATAGACTGCCTGACGGGTCACGAAATAGGTGCCGGGCAGCTGAGCCAGCATCTCGGTGAGGCGCATGGTGTGTCCCATAATCTTCGGGTCACGGCCGTAAGGACAAGTCACGGTCTCCATACCTTCCAAGGTGGTGGGGGCCATCTGACCGCCAGTCATACCGTAAATACCGTTGTTGATGAAGATCATCGTGATGTTCTCGCCACGGTTGCAGGCATGCATCACCTCGGCGCAACCGATGGAAGCCAAGTCGCCGTCGCCCTGATAGGAGAATACGAAGGTTTCCGGACGGAGACGCTTGATGGCGGAAGCGCACGCAGGTGCACGACCGTGAGCGGCCTCTACGAAGTCCACGTCAAAATAGTTGTAAGCCAGCACGGAGCAGCCGACAGGGGAAATGCCGATCACGTTGTTCTGGATGCCCATCTCTTCGATCACCTCGGCGATGATTCTGTGAACCACACCGTGACCGCAACCTGGGCAATAGTGCATCGTTGCATCCGTGAGAACCGGAGTGCGTTTGTACACTAAGTTTTCGGGTTTAATTATATCTTCTCTTGTCATAATTT
>DGGS01000027.1 GCA_002392325.1 Bacteroidales bacterium UBA3868 | reverse complement strand
CATAGTGTCTTATTATTAGTCTTATCTGTCTTATTAGTCCTTTCCCCCTCTAAGAGGGGGCTAGGGGGAGTCCCTCGTTAGCACGTCAGCACGTATAACGATAGCACGAAAAAAACACTACCTCACCATCACCTTCTCCAAAAAGATTCTCCCTTCCTTATCCCTAATCCTCACCAAATAAACCCCTTCCGCCAAACCTTCCACACTAATTTCATTAGAGTTCCGTACCCTCTTCACCACCTGCCCAAGTGCATTATAAACCCGCACCTCATCAACCTCAACACCCTCAATCCGAACAACCCCATTGGCAGGATTGGGATAAACAACAGCCTCAAAACGATTCTCTTCAACCCCCGTGGTATTCTTCTCCAAGCATTCAGACCACGAAATCGCTGATTCCACGCCGTTGATCACATGGCTGACACCCCATTTGTAAAGGCCGTCATCCAAGTCAGCCCATTGTCCGTCAAGGTAGGAATTGACCTCCAGCTTTCTTGCAATCAACTCCATGTCCTGGCCGTCGCAAAGGGCGCGATACACCTTGAAATGCGGAAAACCGCTGTCATAATACATAAGCATCTGCATCAGCCAAGCGCCACCGCCAAGGTCGGTTTGCTGCCATCCGTCTTCGGTTTTCCACCAAGTGCCATCGTCGCTCGAACCACCATTGCCGTAGGGAGCCGGTGTCTCGTGGCCTTCGTCGGTACTCCATACCATCCAGATGCTTCCTGCCTCTAAACCAACCTCCACCCAGTCATCCAATTCAAAATACTGATAATCGCCCAGTCCTGGCGTCACATCCACGGTAATTGACGACATCGCCTCCCCAGGCGCATCTTCACCGCCCAAGTATATGGTACACGTATATTTGCCGCCCGTCAGTCCTTCAGCATCGCTGTAGAGGGCAACATCCGTAATGACTCCACTCGTCTGCTCCGTCCATTTCATGGCCCATTCACAGGCATTGCCGCCGTCACCCATGCTGCCACGGTAACCGTCATATCCATAATACAACCAACTTTGCGGCTGATAAAAAGAGCCATCGTAAACAAAATGGATGCAGTCGATATACCAGGTGTCGTCCAGAGCACTCTCTTCGCCGTCTTTGGCATACTCCCACTTGAAGGTGTGTTCGCCTTCCGTGACATCATACCGAAATTCGTGCCATGAACCTTGTCCCGACTGGCTCGTCATGCACTCGCCATCGATATAAAACTTACCCAAATCCCAGTTGTTTTCCGAGGAGATTTTGCCATAAAACCACATCTCGCAATCACGTGGGATGGACATCGTGATTTGTATGGCCGAAGTCGAATTGTCTATGCCCGCATTCGACGCCCGCATGGAGAAGGAACCGTCAAAGGACTGGCTGTCGGTAATCTCCCAAGGATAATCGGAAACGGCGTTGTTCCAGTCGAAAAGGCTGAAATCACCCGTTTCAAAATGATCGACAAATTGGCTTTCCCACTGAACCCTGACCGTTTGGTTGCTGATTACAGAGGCATCCACCTTCATCGGGTCTTCCCATCTGCCGGGAACTTGTGCAAAAAGGTTGCTCGCCATAAGGCCAAGCCCAACCATAGCAATAAGTCTAATGTTTTTCATTGTACAGTGATTTTATTTGTATAAACTATTCCATTCATACCTGTAATTCGCAGAAGATAAACACCCTGCGGCAATCCCTCCAAACTCACCTCATTAGAGTTCCGCACGGTCTTCACCAACTGGCCAAAAGTGTTATAAACCTGCACTTCGGCGAGTTCAATGCCATTGATGTAAACATAGTCGTTTGCAGGATTGGGCGAACAGGTTACATTAGAGTTAATACCCACTTCCTCAATAGCATCAAAACCGTTGCCGTCGTTTAGGTAAATGTCAAGTTGAGATTCGTTGTTTCTATATGTACGCAAAACAAGTAGGTCGTCCAAACCATCGCTGTTTATGTCACAAACATCAAATGCGCGAAACATCTCTTCGTCCTCATCTTTTATATTGAAAAGTATCTGACTATCAGGGGCAAATGTACCATTTCCCTCAACAATAAGATAATAGCCAGTGAATCCAGTGAAATATTCGAAAACTCCAATTTGAACAATAAAATCGGGATAATCGTCGCCATTGTAATTCATGATTTTCAAGTTGTCGGCAATGTCCGTATTCGGAGTTATTATGTCATACACATCATAAGAACTCATCAACTCAAAATGCTCTTCCCCTAAATTTTTGTAAACCCTTAACTGTGAATAAGGATCAAAAGTATGTGTCCGTGACTCTACCAAATCAAGCAGGCCATCGCCATCTATGTCAATAATGCTTTCTCCAGATGTCACACAACCATCCCAAGCGTTCCCCATTTCATACAGTTCTTCCAATCGCGGAGGAAACTCTTCCGAAAAATACAGAATCTGATTACCTTCCCAAATGTCATCATAACCATCTTCGTTCAAATCGTTTGTAAATGCAATACCTATTGCTTCTCCATACGCATATTCTGGTGCAAGGAGTCGTCCTTGCCCGTCGTTATACAAACAGCCATAACTTTGCATGCCGTTATTCAGATAATTGGTTGAAACGATAACATCAGTATACGCATCGTTGTTGAAATGGCCACTCGTCATTACCAAGAAATATGGATTGTCCCATATTACATCAGGTTGCGACAGACACACCTCATCATATTGGTCAAAATGTCCGTTACCATTGTTGTAGTAAGTCCGAAGATAACATGTATCTAGGCCGTCAGAAACACCAACATATACAACAATGTCTTTTAATTTATTATTGTCAATGTCTTCCAACAAGAAAAACAATGGGAAACAACCTATTTTGTCACTTTCAACTTCAATGGTTTGCGAGAGTTCCAAATGTCCGCTGCCATCATTCAGGAAAACGGACATAATAGAGTTCCCGCCATGTGATACAACCACATCGGAATATCCATCGCCATTGACATCTTCAGTTTTGATGCCGTAAGTGTTTGGCAGCAAATCGTATCTTTCTTGGCGCACTTGCGCTTGCATCGTCATCCCTCCTGCCATCAGCAGGAACGCAAGCAGGGTGTAAAATCTAAATTTCTTCATGACGTTATAGTTTTAAAATTCGTTGCTGCAAAACTATAACAAAAAACAACAAAAAAATCAACCCCAAGGCCCATTATATATTTTTCTTTGGAATGCCTATTGAA
>DGGS01000104.1 GCA_002392325.1 Bacteroidales bacterium UBA3868 | reverse complement strand
ACGCGTGGACCAACCTCATACAACCTTTCTGGGCGATTCCGGCGCTGGCCATCGCCAAATTGAATGCCAAAGACATCATGGGGTTCTGCCTTATCGACTTGCTGGTCACCGGCGTGATAATATGTGGTGGCTTGCTGGTATGGGCAATGTAGGAGGAGATAAGAGTTAATAGATAATAGTTGAGGAAGATGGCTTCTTATAACTATTATCTATAATCTATTAACTATAAACTGTAAAGATTTATCGGGTAAATACATATTGCAGGATGTTCGCGCCCATCTGGAGGGCTTTGGTGCGGGTGGCCTCCGAATCCTTGTGTACGATGAAATCTTCCCAACCATCGCCTAAATCGCATTCGTAGGTGAACAGGAATACCATGCGGCCTTCCCAGAATATGGCGAAAGCTTGCGGCGGTTTATTGTCATGCTCGTGAATTTTGGGCAATCCGTTCGGAAAATTGTATTTCTGGTGAAAAATGGGATGGTTGAAAGGCAACTCCACGAATTCGGCTTCAGGAAACACTTTTTTCATCTCCCGACGGATATACGGATTCATGCCGTAGTTGTCGTCGGCGTGCAGGAAACCGCCGGAGATAAGGTAAGTGCGCAGGTTGTCCACCTCCGCGTCGCTGAACACGATGTTGCCGTGGCCGGTCATGTGCACAAACGGGTATTGGAAGATGTCGGCGCTGCCCACTTCCACCGTGGCCGGTTTGGCATCAAGCGACATGCCTAAATTGGCGTTGCAGAACTTGATGAGGTTGGGCAATGAGGTGGGGTTCACATACCAGTCGCCGCCACCGTTGTATTTCAACAGGGCAATCTGTTGCGCCGGAACTGCAAAGCTAAAGGCGCAAAGCAAAGTTATCAGGAGTTGTCGTTTTATATTCATCATGCTGATGTTTCAAATATGAGTTTCTGTTCGCAAAAATACATTTTTTACTGGATGGGGGACTTACCTCTCGTTGTACGGGGCACGGTCCTCAGCAGCGTAATCCGCATGGCCGGGTGTGTTGTTGTCCATAGGGACACTATGCTCGTATAGATATTCTGGTGCGAAATCAACGCCGTTGTACCATTCCAAAGTCCATGGAGTCAATGCGAACTGGATGAATTTTTTCTTGTCGCGGAGTTCATCAAGAAATTTTCCGTGCAATAGGGAGTCAAAATTCACTATGCGGCATTCTCCGTTACTGAACTCAAGTTTCATCACATAGTCGTGCAGATATTCCACATCCACTATTCTCATCAATCCAAAATCTTCCATAGTCGTTATATTAAAGGTTCTATGGGCAATGGTTCCAGCCCGTTTTTCAACCGGTCCCAGTTTTCCAAAATTTCAGTTTTATGCAGATCCATCCATTCGAATACTTTGACAAGTTCTTTACGCGCCATTTGCCCTGTCACAACACCATTTTTGACGGAGATAACGGCACGTTTGTCTCCATATCTCACATGGAAATGTGGAGGATTGTGGTCGTCCGCAAACATCAAAATGATGATACCATAAAATCTGCTAATTTCAGGCATATTTGTTTTCAGTTAAATCAGCCGCAAAGATATATCTTTTTTTAGTATCCGCCGTTCCATTTCCGCAAGAACCACTCAATGCCCAGCAGCAGCACGATAGCGGCCAAATACCACGGAGAGTTCAGCATCATGGCGTATTTTTTCTTGTAACTCGCTATAGACTTGATGTTGTCGTTATGTTTAATCTCATTGGCCACTTTGCTGATGTCTTCTTTGGCGAAGAACTTGCCGTTGGTGGCGCTTGAGATGCTCTTGAGCAGGTCGTGGTCGGCCACCAGGTTGGCGGTTTCCAGCATGATTTCCTGCACGGTGAACCGTCCGGTCTTATCAAAACGGCGGCCTCCGATTTGGGTGGTGGCGGTCCAGGTGTAGTTGCCCACCGGAAGTTCGCCCATGGTCAGGTAGTAACCCTTGTTTTGCTTGGAGAACTGTGCCTCGTAGGTGGTGTCGCCACTGCCCTTGATGACCATCTTCACATCCGGCTCGTTGATGAGTTCATAGCTGTCGTTGTACAGCTCGGCGGAGAACTCCACAGAGGCGTTCTCGGCGAACACATCGGCGTGGCGCACGCGGAACTGGCTCTTGTCGCCCTTGGCAGCCAGGTAGAGCACCATCTTGTCAACAATCTCGTTGAAGGCCTCATGGTTTTCTGCATAAAGATAGTTGTATAATTTCCATTGCCAGAATCCAGTGCCGGTAATCACACCTGTCTTGGCTCCGTTCTGTTGGTTGAAAACCACTAACGGATACTTGGTGTCCACGCCGCTGATTTTTTGATACATAAAAATGTTGGCGGAAACACTGGTCTTATAGGTGCCGAAGATGGTTTTGATGGGCGGGTATTTGGGCAACATCCGTTTGGCCTCTTCCGAAAAGGTGAACGAGGTGAAATTCTCGTTGAAAAGAGGCATGGAATTGTTGGTCAATGACTTGCTTTGGCCGATGGTCACACCGGTGTTGAGCGAATTGAAATTGTTGAGGTCGGTCTGCGTTCCAACGACATATAAGGTGGAAGTTCCGCTTTTGCGGAGTTGTGAGATGAGGTTGGAGGCGGAGTTTGCCTTGGAGGGCAGCTGGTGCAGAATCACCAAGCTGTAGTCGGAGGGATTGCCTTTGAACTCGTTGGCGGGTGCCACTTCCACTTCGTAGTTGTCGGTTTGCGACAGTGCCTCGTTCATGGCGGCCACATCGGGGTGGGGCGAGTTGTACAAAATTGCCACTTTGTCTTTTGATTCCACCACATCCACATAGAAGTGCACATGGTTGTTCTTGTGCGTCACCTCGCCATCCAACTCGGTAAGGTCGGCGTGGTAATGGTGCACGCCAGTGGTAGTAGCCTCCAGACTGAGTTTCACGGTCTCGAAATAGCGGTTGCCAGCAATGGATAAGGTTCGGCGCAATATCTCTTCTTTTCCCTCATAAACGGTGAGTTCGGCGTTTTTGCCAGAGAGTTTGTTGGCGGCGATTTTCAATTCCACGGGGAACATATTGCCTTTGAAGGCCTGTTTGTTGTGGTCCACGCCAGCGAAGAACAGGTCCGTGTTGAGGTCGGGATTGCCCAATCCTACAGTATAGACGGGGAAATTGGAACGGGCGGCTTTGTAATATGGGTTTGCGCCGGTGTTGTAGATGCCGTCGCTCAGTAGTACCACAGCACCTACATTTCGGTTGGCGTACAACATGCTGATGTCATCGAAAATGGCGGCCAGGTTAGTGGATTTGTCGGAGAAATCCATGTTCAGGGCCTCGTCATCGGCCAGCAAATGGTTCTCATCGCCAATCTTATAGGTCCGAATCTCATACTTGTTGCCCAATTCGGTGGCCAGATTCTGCACGGCTTTCGGATACTCGTTAAGGTAGTAGGAAGAATCTTTGGTGGCTCGTATAGACTCACTGTTATCGATGGCGAGCAGAATGACGGGTTTGTCGGTCTGCTTGAGGGTGAGTTTCAGCATCGGGGCCAGCAACAGGAAGGCAAGTAGTGACATGGCCAAACCGCGCAGGACAGCCATGGCTATGCGGTGCTTCTTCTCAAAAATGATGTTGTTGTTTTTGTAGTAAAGAAAGAACGCATACCCCACGCCGATGAGCAGGATTAGCGGCAGAAACCAGAGTGAATATTTGGTGAGCAGAGCCATGGGAGCTGATTATAATGCTTTGAAACCGATGATTTCGCGAACCTCTTTGATCGTTTTGGAGGCGCTTTCTTGGGCTCTTTCGGCGCCCTCGCGGGCAACACGGCTGATGTAGTCGTCTTTGGAACGCAGCTCCAAGATGCGCTCGTAGATGGGTTGCGTGAAGGCAATCATGTCCGCCGCCAGCTGTTTCTTCATATCGCCGTAGCGGATCTGGCAGGCCTGGTATTGGTCTTCAAAGTATTGCACGGTGTCGGGAGTGGACACAATCTTCATCAAACTGAAAAGGTTCTCCACGGCTTGCGATTTGGGTTGGCCGGGCTCCGTAGGACCGCTGTCCGACACGGCGCGCATGATCTTCTTGCGCACCACCTCGGGAGCATCCGAAAGGTAGATGCAGGAACCCTCGTTGTCGGATTTGGACATCTTCGTGGAACCGTCCAGACCGGGTATCTTGATGAGGTCGTTGCCGAAATTGTAAGCAACAGGCAGTTTGAAGTATTCGTGTTGGTAGATGCGGTTGATGCGTTGGGCGAAGTCGCGGGTCATCTCCAGATGTTGTTCCTGGTCTTTGCCCACGGGCACTTTGTCGGCGCGGTGCAACAGGATGTCGGCGGCCATCAGCACGGGGTAGTTGAGCAGTCCGGCGTTCACATTGTTGGGTTGGCGGCGCACCTTCTCCTTGAAGGAGGCCACGCGTTGCAGCTCGCCCACATACACATTCATGGAGAGCAATAGACTCAGCTCGCACACTTGCGGCACATCGCTTTGCACATAAATGGTGGCCTTCTC
>DGGS01000017.1 GCA_002392325.1 Bacteroidales bacterium UBA3868 | reverse complement strand
TTGTCAATCACCTTGCCGGCCACCTTGTTGACCTGGTCATATTTCAGTGTGATCTGGGCGGGTTCAATCTTGTAAGGATAAATGTCCACCAATTCAGAGATGATGGAAGCGCCCGTGAGTTCCTGAATAAGGACAGCGGCGCGTTTCAGCGCATACACCGTGATGCTGGGGTCACAACCGCGCTCATAGCGGAAGGAGGCATCGGTCTTGAGCCCATGGCGTTTTGCCGTCTTGCGGATGGAAACCGGATTGAAATAGGCGCTTTCCAGGAACAGGCGAGTGGTATTATCAGTGATTCCGGACTTGAGGCCGCCGTAAACGCCAGCGATGCACATGCCTTCTTCGGCATTGCAGATCATCAGGTCATGCTCGCTGAGTTTCACCTCGTTACCATCCAGGGTCACAAACGGTGTGCCTTCCGGCAAATTCTTGACAATCACCTTATTGCCCGTGATCATGTCCGCGTCAAAAGCGTGCATGGGCTGGCCAAGTTCCAGCATGATGAATTGGGTGATGTCCACCACATTGTTAATCGGGCGGATGCCAACGGATTTCAGTTTGGTTTGCAGCCATTCGGGCGATTCGGCCACTTTGACATTATCAAACAGGAGTCCTGAATACCGCGGGCAATCTTTTGTATTCTCCACACTTACATCTATTCTGAACTTCACATTTGCGATGGGTTTCACTTCCGGCACATTCGGCAGAATCAGCGGTGAGCAAGCGCGGCCATCCTGCAGCAAGGCGGCGTAGAGGTCGCGGGCCACACCCGCATGGCAGATGGCGTCGCAACGGTTCGGTGTCAGCCCGATCTCAAAAACGACATCCGACTCCAGATGGAAATACTCGGAGGCCGGCGTTCCGGGCACGGCATTCTCGTCCAGCACCATAATACCGTCATGGGAAGAGCCGAGGCCGATCTCATCCTCCGCACAAATCATACCTTCGGAGGGCTCGCCACGAAGTTTGGACTTCTTGATTGTGAAAGATTCGTCACCACTATAGAGCACCGTGCCGATGGTTGCCACCACCACTTTCTGGCCAGCGGCCACATTGGCGGCGCCACAGACGATGTGCAACGGCTCCTCACCGCCCACATTCACGGTAGTGACATGCAAATGGTCGGAGTTGGGGTGCGGTTCACATGTGAGCACTTCACCAATCACGAGCCCTTTCAGCCCACCGCGAACCGACTCAACCGTCTCCATCCCCTCCACTTCAAGACCGCAATTGGTTAGGTAACGGCTGACTTCATCGGCGGAAACATCAAAAGTCATCAGATCTTTCAACCACTTATAAGAGATTTTCATAGATGTAAGTTATTTATTATTAATTATATACAAAAAATCAACACAACTTTTTTCAAAGTTGCAAATATAATATATATAATTAATGTATCGGTTGGGGCTAGGATTTTTTTTACGGCACCGGATCATAGCCACTGCCACCCCATGGATTGCAGGAAAGCACGCGCTTGAGAGTCAGCCAGCCGCCTTTGAACGGGCCATGCTTGCGAATGGCCTCAATGCCGTAATTGGAGCAGGTGGGCGTATAGCGGCAGGAGCGTCCGATGAGCGGAGACAATGTCCACTGATACAGTTTGATGAAACCGATCATGACAGCAGCGATGGATTTGGAAATATATCGGAAGAGCGTTTTCACTAGACCTGTTTTTCTGTTGTGGAAGACAAATTCTGGAAAATGGAAACCACGGCCTTTTCGACAATCCCGAAGGTGGGCATCTCATGGGCGACAAAGAGCCAGCACATCTGGCAACTCTGTTCCGGAGGCAGCACCAGGGAGGATTTGTTCAGGCGGTAGCACTCCCGCATCAGCCGTTTTATGCGGTTCCTGTCAACCGCATGGTGAAAGCGCTTCTTGGGCACCATAACAGCCAGTTGCAGGTCTGCCGGGGTGTCTTTAGGGACAAAACGGTAGAAGCACTTTATGGGGAAAGCGAACAAAGTATGGTCATCCTCCATCACGCGTTTGATCTGGAGGGCTGATTTAAGGTGTTCTAAACTCGGGAAAGCGGCACTATCTTCTACGGGTGGCATATTCTTTCAGGAAGGCATCCAACGCATCGGTAATGGAGGGATAGTCCTTAGTGGGCGCAATCACCTGGGCCTTCCATCCTGCATTCTCCAAAGCGGTGGTCACAGCAGATCCAAGAGCGGCAAACGCCACCTCACCTTGTTGGAAATCAGGGAAGTTGGCCTGCAATGACTTCACTCCGTTCGGACTGAACATCACGATCATATCGTACTTTTTGATATCGATATCATCCACCAGGTTAGCGGGTGATGTGGTGAACACATGCGCCTGATCATACTGAATGCCCTTAGCGTCCATGAACTCCAGCATCTGGGCGGAAGCGCCATCAGGGCCGCACGGAACCAGCATTTTCAAATCACGGTTTTTGTACAAAAGGTCATTGAGACTGGAAAGGTTGCTGTCCTTGGCGGCGAAGATCTTACGCTTGCGGTATTGGATGTACTTTTGAAGATAGTTGGCCACGGCCTCGGTGGAGCAGAAATATTTCATGGTCTCCGGTATCTCCAAGCGCATATCCTTGCACAACTCAAAGAAATGGTCGATCGTGTTCTTGCTGGTGAAAACCACCGCCGGGTGGTCCAGAATGTTGATCTTTGAGTGTCTGAACTCTATGGCCGTAACACTTTCAATCTTGAAAAATTTATAAAAATCGATATTGATGCTATACTTGCGTTTCAAGTCAGCATAGGGTGATTTCTCAAAATCGGCCGGAGCATTTTGGGAGATAAGTATGTTTTTAATTTTCATTTCACACCTTTTTCTATCAGACCTAAAGTCTTTCTAACTAACTAATTTTCAAAATTTTGTCAATAATTTTACCAATAACAGGTATGGTAAAACTTCGAGGGTGCAAAAATAGAGAAAAAATTGAAACAAATTTATATTTCGAGGATTTATTTTCATTATTCGGTACAAAAAGAGCCCCAAAAGCGCCAAGAATACTGGAATAAAGGCGTATAGCACAACAAAATAGCCCGTTGCCTGATAGGCGACCAGGAAGGGGAACAACACTATCGCCACATTGGTCAGAAAGATGAACTTATACAGATTCAAGCTGTAGCGTTCTTTCTGATGTTCAAAAAGTCCGGTATAGACGATATTCGCGGTGAATGTGAGGAAATACAGCGCCAGCATAATGGCGAAGATGATGCCGAACATGCCAAAGTAGGTTGTTTTCTGCACCAAATGGGCATAGAAGTGCTCCACAATCATGAGTGTGCCGAGCGAAACGGTCAGCAAATCATACAAGAGGACAACGGGGAACATCATATCCTCCAGCACTTTGCTTTCGCGCAGCAGCAGGGAATAGAATCGTTGTGAATAGAGCGACTTGAAAACATAGGAGAGTCTTCGCCGGAACAGGACCACGGAAATGGTCAGGAAAAAAAGCAGCACGCACAACACAATCACCGCCCAACTGTTGGGTTTGGCGACAGAATCCGAGCAGAAGCCGGATACAGCGAGAGCATGGTGGGAAAACAGTGGAGGCAACGCAGTCCTTATTTCACAATCAGTTTTTTGAAGGAGGTGGTCCTACCCTTTTCCATAACGCCGTACACATACACGCCAGCGGGGAAATCGGCGAGGGACACATTGGCAATTCCTTTTCCGGACACCGGCTGACGATACAGTTCGGTTCCTAAGAGGTTGCGGACAACCAGAACAGCATCCGGATCTTCAGTGCGATAACTGATGTTTACGGAAGTGGTAGCCGGATTGGGGTATGCGGACACTACGGAACGGGAAGTTATGCTCGGAACCCCATTCGGAGTGGATGTGTGCAGGTAGAAACACCCTTCAGTCACTTGGGTGTCGTCGTTGACAAAGGAAAACTTAACCCGCGAAGATCCCTCACTGTTTGAGACATATGTGATATGCAAGACTTTTAAAGTGTCGCTGATGTGAACAGTTTCGCCGGCAAGCAGTTCAAAGTCAACGGATGTGTAGGCATTGCAAGAGCCGCCCACACAGAATTCGATAACATCGCCGTCCACGAATTGCACATCCTCCCGTTTGACTCGGAGCCAAAGGTTTTTCGGACTAATATTCGCGTACTCCACATAGAGTTCAGCCGTGTCGCCGACAGTGACCGGGAGATCAACTGTGGCTTCAGGGTCGAGAGGTTGGCCATCCACATAAAGTTGCACGGATTGTGCGGATGCTGACACCGCCATCAAGGCAAATAATATGACAAACAGTTTTTTCAT
>DGGS01000082.1 GCA_002392325.1 Bacteroidales bacterium UBA3868 | reverse complement strand
CAACGCCAATTACTACAACGGCAGCAGCCTCAATGAGAATAGTTTGAACTATGTTTTCAGTAACCAGTATTGGTACGAGGAGTGGCAACGAACCGTATCTGAAGCGTATCCTCACATCAGCATGAGTGATCATATTTATGTGAATGATCCGAAGGATTTTGATTGGAATCTGAACTACAAGTTGAGCATGATGGTCAGTTTGGGGGCGCGCTATAAATTGGGGAAAGGATGGGCTATTGCCCTCTCGTACCAGTTCAGCCGGCTCACAACCTCCACACAAGTGCTGTTGAGTTCCAACGCGGTGACGGGCAATATGTATAAGCAACCCGTGGTGGCCATAGTGGGCAAGGAATACCGCTCCATGATTGACTTGTCGGCGTCTTACCTGTTCAGTCAGGTGCATAAGGTGGTGAAACCCTTTGTGGAATTGGGCCTGCAGTTCAACTATGCCAAGGCCAAGTCCTTTGATGCGGTATTGCTGGACAAGGAGAACCACCTGGTGGGTAACACATACTCGCTGTTGAACATATACGACAATCAGGGCTATTATCCTGGAGCGCAAACCTTTGATTATGTGTTTGGCGGACCCGGTTTCGGGTTCTCCGGAGCGGCAGGTCTTAAGATTGTATGCGGCAAGTATGTGTCCATCGACCCCACCTTCTATTGCTATATGGGAAGACTCGGCATCTATCAGGGGAAATCCGCTTCCGGACAGGGGGAAAACAAGTTCACCTTTAACTATGGGGCCATGCTCCGGATTGTCATGAATGACTTTTTCTTCAGTAACAAATAAGCGTCTTTGACGCTTTTTTTATTAAAAATCACCTGTTTACATTTCTATAAGCGAAAGAAAAATCACCGTATAATTTTTTCCTACATTTGCCCGTTTATAATAGTCATTGAATAAATAGGCATCTGTATGAGAATATTAAAAGGAAATTTTTTGGCCATCTTGTTCGTGGCAGGTCTTTTCTGCACTGGAATGGCCCAGCGTACGGAGAACTTCAGTTCCCCGCAATACGAGTTCAAAACGGCCATGGATCTTTTCAACAAGGAGAAATATGGTTCCGCGCAGCAATATTTCAAATATGTTTTTGAGAACACAGAGGATGTCCAGCAGGACCTGAAAACCAATTCCTTCTTTTACATGGGTGTGTGTGCCGCCAAGTTGGACAACCAGGACGCGGCGTATCTTCTGCAGTCGTTCATCGACCGCTATCCTGTGCATTCTTCCGTGAGCGAAGCCCGCTTTTACCTCGGCCGCTACTATTTCAGCCGTAAGCAGTGGAAGAAAGCCCTTGCCCAGTTTGATGAGATTATGGAAAACGAAATCCAGCCCGAAAGCGCGGTTGAATACCAGTTCAAGAAGGGCTATTGCTATTTCATGACGGGTGAGTACGACAAAGCGAAGGCGTTGTTCAAATCGGCGCGCAACGAAAATGGCCCCTACCAGAAACGCTCCATCTATTATTTGGCCTATATGGCATACCAGGATGGCCAATACGAGGCGGCACTGGAAGACTTTCTGTTGCTGAAAGATGATCCGGAATACAAAAATGAGGTGGATAACTTCCTCACACAGATCTATTTCAAGCAAGGGAAATATGAAGAAGTGCTGGCTATGGCACCCAAGACAGTCAACAACAAAGATGTGTCGCAGATGCAGGTGCTCCGTTGTGTGGCGCTCTCCCAATACAACCTCAATGACTATGAAGGCGCAGCCGCCAATTTCGACAAGTTGCTTACCTCCGACAAGGTGGAGATGGAGCGCAATGACTATTTCGCCGCCGGTTTCACCTATTACCGCGAGCAGAATTACGAAAAGGCCATTGAATACCTCACCAAGGCAGTGAATGATAAGAATCCCGACCTGATGACGCAGAACTGCTACTATCTGCTGGCCGACTGCTATGTGAAGACGAAACAGTTCACGATGGCATCGCAGAGCTTTAAAGAGGCGGCCAAGTATGATTTTGACAAAGAGGTGAAGGAAGATGCGTTATACAACTACGCCAAACTGCAGTATGAAACCTCCAAGAGCCCGTTCAACAATGCCATCCAGGCGCTTGAGGACTACATCAACACCTATCCGCACTCCACCCGTAGCGAAGAGGCGTCATCGTTCCTGTCCAGGATTTATCTTTCCACTCAGAACTATCAGGCGGCCATCAACTCCATTGAGCAGCTCAGGACCCGCAACCATGACATACTTAGGGCTTATCAGCGATGCACCTATTTCAGGGCGCTGGAGCAGATCAACAACAAAAACTACAAAGACGCGCTGTCACTGCTGGGCAAGACATTAGGTTCACCGGTCAATAAACAGATCAACACTGACGCTCTTTATTGGAAGGGTGAGACGCAATACCGTAATGAGCAATACCAAGAGGCGTACTATTCGCTGCAGACCTTCCAGCGTGCCGACGGAGCGACAAACTCCGAATACTATGTGCCTTCATTCTATTCCTTGGGTTATGCCGCTTTGAAGATCAAGCGCTATCGCGATGCGGCCGGTTATTTTAAAAAATATTTGGATAAAATTGATGACCAGACAGATATGGCACTTCAGGCAGATGCCACCGCCCGTTTGGCCGACTGCTATTTCATGCAGCAGGATTTGGCTTCCGCCATCAAGTATTATGACAAATGCGAGCGCATGGGCCAGTCAAACGCCGATTACGCCCTTTATCAGCAAGCCAAATGCTATGGTTATCAGAAGAATAATGCGAAGAAAGTGCAAACTTTGGAGCGTTTTGTGAATACCTATGGCAAGTCTGCTTATATGGATGATGCGGACTACGATTTGGCCGTCACCTATCATACCCAAAATGACTACACACATGCCATTTCGGCTTATAAGGACTTTATCCGGAAACACCCGAAGAGCCAGTATATCCGTCAGGTGCACACCCGCTTGGCGCAGGCGTACCTGAACAGTGACAATCCTTCCATGGCCATTTCCACCTATAAGTATGTGGTGGAAACCTACCCGGGTTCACAGGAGGCGAAAGATGCATTGGCTAATCTGGAGAACATTTACACAGAAGAGGGCAACACGAGCGAGTTTTTCGATTATATCCGAAACAAGAATATGAACATATCGGCCGATCGTCAGGATTCCATCGCATTCAAGGCGGCGGAGAACAAATATAACCGTGGCGATTGCGAAGGTTCCATCCGCGCGTGCGCGGATTATCTGCGTCAGTTCCCCAACGGCTCGTTTGCCGCCAAGGCGCATTTCTACAAGGCCGAATGTGAATATGGACAGAAGAATTATAATGATGCGTTGGTGGACTATGAGGCCATCATTAAAAAATACCGCACCGAGCATAATGTGACTGCCTTGCATAAATCGGCTTCCATTTTGTACAATGACAAGCAATACTCCAAGGCGTTGACTTATTTCAACAAGCTTTTGGAGAGCACCACCGATGAGGATGAGATTATTTTCGGAAACAACGGTGCTATGCGCTGTGCCTATTTCCTGAAAAAATACCAGCCCGCTCTGTCCAGTGCCCAGAACCTGCTCAATATAGCGCAGGTGGATGCCGAGTTGCGTCAGGAGGCCTTGCTGGTGGCTGGCAACTCCGCCATGGAGGTTGGTGAGGTGGCCACGGCCAAGACCTGCTACCGTCAACTTGCCAATGCCGGCAGCAACGACTTGTGCGCCGAAGCCGCTTACCATCTCGCTGACATCGCCCTGAACAACGACCATGACTTGTCCGCATGCGAAACGCAAATCAAGGCCATCCTTGCCAGCAATTACTCCTCTGAATACTGGTATGCCCGCACATTCATTCTGTATGGCGACCTTTACAAGGAGAAAGGCAATTATTTCCAGGCGCGCCACACCTATCAGAGTATCGTCGATAACTACGAAGGCGATGATTTGGTGCAGATGGCCCGTGAGCGCATAGCCGTCATCAATACACTTGAATCACAATCATCTGATAACGAATAGGATAATGAAAATAAAATTGGATATGAAACTGAATATCGCATATATGAAACGAATGGTTTTGATCGCGTGCGCCCTGTTTTGCGCCGTGGCTCTGAAAGCACAGGTGGTTGACTCCGCACATTTGCTCATCAACTATGTGCCCAAATTGAACAATGCCAACAAGATAAACCAACAGGCCGAGATTGTGGACACGGCACAGGAGAAGGTGGAGTTCCGCTATGTCATCACCCCGCAGAAGCCGGAGGTGACCTTCTCGCCCACCAAAATCTCCGTCAGCAAACTGAATCCAGAGTTTCAGGAGCGTTATTACCGCGACTATCTCAAGGTGGGTTTCGGTTACCCGATCACTCCGTTGGCGGAATTGTCGGTACATAACACACGCAACACCAAATACTCCTACGGACTCAATTTCCACCATTTCTCTTCGTGGGCCGAGCCGATAGGCAAGATTCAGAAGCAGTACGCCTATGCGCCCACCAGCGACACGCGCGTGCACTTGTTCCTGAACCGCTATTTCAAGAACTACACGCTGTATTCCTCCGTGGGTTACAATCACGAGCTGGCCAATCTTTTTGGTTACAAACGCGATTTCATCCAGCAGATTTATCCGGCCAATTACAGCGATTATTACGCCAAATCTTATAGAGACAGCATTCGAAACAGTTTCCATCATGCGAAGGCCGAGGTGGGCATTCGTTCCAATTACACCACTGAGGATCGTACGGTGAAAGAAGATGCGCGCTTGCATTACGATTTCATCCATACTTATTGGAAGGATGAGGAGCATAATGTGGGCGCCAATGGTTTTGTGGCCTACGATGCCCGTTTCCTGAAGATATCCGGGTACCAGCATTACCAGTTGGATTTGGATTTCGACTATTACAACAACGCTTGGGGTGATTCGGTGATGGTGGGTGCCGAGTTGGGCAATCCGCATAAGGTGCGCAGGGTGGATAACAGTTTCAAGCTGGAGTTGCGCCCCACGATGAACTTCACCATCAAGGAGTATCATATTTTGGCGGGCGTGGGTGTGCCGGTGCTGATGGCCAACAGCAAAGTGCAGTGTCCGGTGTATCCCATTGCCGAACTGCAATTGGGATTGGTGCGCGGATTGCTCAGCATCTATGCCGGTGTGGACGGCAAAGCGCAGTACAATTCCTTGCGCGATTTGCTGTATGAGAACCCGTATGTAAAGCCGCAACTTGACAGTTTGCAGTTCACCAAGACGCAAATCAGTATTTATGGCGGTATTAAAGGAAACATCGTAAAGAAATTGAATTACCACATTTCCGCACGATACTCGTATGTGCGTGATATGGCGTTCTTCATGCTGGATACGGCCAGTTTGCTGAAAAACCGATTTGACTTAGTGTATGCCGAGCGTGCCAATGTGCTCAACGTGTGCGCCAACTTGAGTTGGGAGACGATGGACCATCTGTATCTTAACCTCAACGCCAATTATTGGGGGTATTATTTCTCCGACAAATATGATCATCCGGTTCATGCTTGGTACAAACCCTCTTGGGACATCGGTTTTGAGGGCCGTTATATTCTGAACAAGAAGTTCATCTTTGACTTGAATGCGAAGGTGGAGTTCGGGCGTTGGGCTTTGGTTCCCCGCACGGTTACCGCACCTGATGGAACGGTATTTGTGAAATACGAGGCGGCCAATGACTTGAGGAAAAATGCGAATGGTGAGAAGTTGATGAAACCTGTGCTTAATTTCGGCATCGGCTTCGAATATCTGATAGACAGACATTTCTCGGTTTGGGCGGCGATCAACAATATTGGATGCCAATATGCCTCCACTTATTACAACTTCAACAATTTCGGAATCAATGCTTTGGCGGGAATCACCTATTCGTTTGGCAATGAACCGTTGAAGCCCCAGAGAAAAAAGAAATAGAGGGAAACGAAAAAAAGTGTATTTTTGCACCCTCAAAAAGACTAAAGGTATATTAGTCGGGTCCCTTAGCGCAGTTGGTTAGAGCAACTGACTCATAATCAGTAGGTCCTTGGTTCGAGCCCAAGAGGGACCACTTCGGAACTCAACCTTCACATTTAAAACTTGGGAAGGTTGTTTTTTTATGCCATGAAAATAAAAGGGGAACCTCCTTCCGAAAAACAAGATTTCCCTTGTTTTCCAAACCGCAACATCCTTGTCCACAATGTCTTGAATATTCGGAGACACCATTTCTGTCCATTCCTGACGGGGCAGCAGAACCTTGTCAGACATTCACAAGCATGTGACTGGGATTGCCAAAAGTATTATTATATTATTATGTTACAGGATGACAGAATCGTGGGCGAAGCGGTGGGTGGTCAGACCACATTTATCGCACGGTTGTCATCCCGATGAGGCGGTCGTAGGAGGAGCCCTCCTCTTGGAAATAGATGAGGATGGTGTAACTGTTCAAGGTCTCATAATGGCTGCCCTCAATGTAGGTGGCGTCGATGGTGCTGGTGCCGGTGGGCACGAACACATATTGGTAGTTGTACATGCCCTGCTTGATGAGGAAGTTGGTTTCCCAGTACTGATACACCTTGTTGTAATGAAGTTTCGCCTCCGGAAGTATCTGCCAATCGGTCAGTTTCCCGAAAACATAGACATCACCTCCATCGAACGGGAAACCGCTTTTGAGCGTGAAGTGGGTGTTCACATAGTCTTCGGAATAGGCGTTCTGCATGTCGCGGTTGCGATAGAAACAGTCGCCGTTCATGGTGCTCCGGCTCTCGTATGCGCCAAACGGGCGGGCGTCGTCCTGCAGCACATAGGCGTGGTTCTCGTGATTGGCGTAGGTGATGCCCACGATGCGGTCAGCGTTGGAGTGCAATGTGCTGATGTCAAAGGTGCGGAACTCGGCGCCTCCGGGCATGACATTGCGCCCGTCGTCATAGTCGAAACTCAACACGCCGGGATAGCCCGAGCGGTAGGTGAGCCCGTATATGGCGTTGTCCCAGCGCCCGTTCTGCTTGATGGTGGCGTGCACCGTCATGGCAGGGTTCCGGATGAGGTAGCTGCCGGTTGTCATGGAGAAATCAATTTCCTGTTTGGTGAAGCGGTCGTTCACATCAGAAGCGGCGTGCACTTGGCAGTCGATGCCCACAGGGTCGGACTCCAAGACCATGAAACGGCGCGTGAGCACCGGTTGGTCAGGCGTGTCGTCGTAAACCAACAACAGGTAGTTCCCTGACCGGGTGATCTGCATGTTCTGCGTTGGGAACACCAACTGGTGCTGCACATAGTGCGTGATGGTGTTGAACGAGTAGTTGTAAACCTCCAATTCGTCTTCCATAAAACCGTCCAAGTACTCGATCGGATTCATGTCGGAGGGTTTCCAGTCGTGCGTGCAATGTATGAGCGTGTACTTGTAGTAGCGGTCCACCTCGTCGAGGTCGTCAAATGTCAGCGAGAGTTGGCCGTAGCCCTTGCCGAGCTGCATCACGGGCTCGCCGTGAATCTGGTTGGTGGGAAGCAGGGTCACACTGGTGACACCTTTGACATATACCTTGTTGTCAAACTGTATGCCGGAGAGTTCCGGCTGGGCGGCGGCCAGCATGGAGAACAGGATAAATACAGGGAATAAAATCGATTTTCTCATAACGGTTCAAATAGATTGCAAATTTACAAAAAGATTTAATGCCCGAATTTTCCATTTTTTTCCAAAAAATTCCGAAATTTAGGGTCGAATAAAAAGTTTTGAACAGTCGAATTTCATAACTTTCAAGTTAAATACCGTATAATCAAATATTTAAGAATTGAATACAAAAAATGCTTTTTAAATATCGGGTTATCAATAGTTTAATGTTCATAACATAGATGTGCAATAAATTTTTTCCAAAATTTTCCATATTGATAATCAAATTGTTATGGTAAAAAATCGCTGTTAATAATTATTTTTATCAATTTTATGGAAATGATATTGAAAAAAGTTTATTTTTGGAGCATTCAATGAGTGGAAAATTATGCCAAATTTTGACTACGGATATTGGGAGGTCTCGATAGAGAAGAGTGGCCGTCTGAAACTGCCGGCAGCGCTGTTGCGCTCTTTGCCGGAGGACGAGCGGGGCGCTTTCTATGTGACGCATGGTTTTGGCGAGCACATCATGCTGTGGTCGGTGAAGGCATATGAGGAGCAGATGGCTTACCTGAACTCATTGAACCGGAATGTCACGCAGGTGAAGTTGTACCGCAACGCTTTTCTGCGCAACACGGCCTTTCTGGAGTGTGACGCCCAGGACCGTATTGTGATCCCGAAACCCCTGATGGAGCAGTATGACATCGAGCGTGAAATCGTGCTGTTGCTCGACAACGGCCGTATTGAAATCTGGAATTGCAGCAAGTATCACGAGAAGTTTGACATGTCGCCCGACGAGTTGGAGAAACTCAATGAGGAGATCCACTTGGGGCATTTTCAAGCAGAAAAGGAGGGCACGGATGAGTTATCATAACCCTGTGTTGCTTCATGATTCTGTGGACGCGCTGGTGCAGAATCCGTCGGGCACCTATGTGGATGTGACCTTCGGTGGCGGCGGCCACTCGCGTGCCATACTGGAGAAACTGGGTCCGGAAGGCCGACTGATTGCCTTCGACCAAGACGCCGACAGCCAAGCCAATCTCATAGATGACGCTCGCTTCCAGTTTGTCCCGTCCAATTTCAAGAACCTAACCCGTTTCCTACAATATTATAATGTATATCCCGTGGACGGCATTTTGGCCGATCTCGGAATATCCTCCCACCAGATCGATACCCCCGAGCGCGGTTTTTCCTATAGTAAGGAGGGCGCGTTGGACATGCGGATGAATGCGCAAAGCGGAATGTCAGCCCGTGATGTGGTGAACGACTACGACGAACAGCAACTCAGCCGCGTGTTCTACAACTACGGCGAACTCACTGACGGCCGCCGCCTGGCACGCGCCATTGTGAAGGCACGGGAGGAACAACCTATAGAAACGACTACCCAGCTGGCAGAGGTGCTCAAACCCTGTCTGCCTAAGGGGAAAGAGAATAAATTCCTGTCCAAGATATTCCAGGCCCTCCGCATTGAGGTGAACAAGGAGATGGAGGTGCTGGAGTCTTTCCTGCCCCAGACCGTCGCGGCGCTGAACCCCGGCGGGCGCCTGGTCATCATCGCCTACCATTCCCTGGAAGATAGGATGGTGAAGAACTTCATGCGCTCCGGCGACCTCTCCGGAGAGGTGAAGAAGGACTTTTTCGGGAATCCGCTCACCCCGTTCCGCTTGGTCAGCCGAAAAGCCATTATACCTACCGACGAAGAAACCTTAACCAACCCCCGCGCGCGCAGCGCGAAACTGCGCATCGCGGAAAAGATAATCGTAACTGCTCATGAAATCCACAACCCATAGCGAAGAACCGGTCCGGAAAGAGAAACGCGGCCTGTTTAAGGTACTGAAAGATGTGTTTGGTGGCGAGTTCCTGCTCAGCCGCCAGATGCTTCGTTGGTATCCGTACATCGCCCTTGTTTTCGTCCTGATGGCCGTGATGATCATCAGTGAGCAGCGTATCCAGGACAAGAAACGGAAAATAACCCGTTTGGAAAACCAGTACAAGGCGGAACTCAGCCGCCTGAAAGCCAACAACCAGTTCATCCCGTATGAGGAAAACCAGATTCTCATCCAGAAGATGCAGGAACGCGGTTATGTGCTCAACGAGGAACAGAACTACACCATACGCGTGAAACGCGAAACCCCGAAACGCCGGGGTATCTTCAAAAAGAATAAAAATGTAAAACGATAACCCCTGCCATGAACAATCCTAATGAAAAGAAACCCGGTGTGAGCCCCGTGCGGATGACCATAGTGCGTTTTTGCATTGTGTTGCTGGGCGCCGCCTGCTTTGTGAAGATCTGCTACCTCTCCTTTTTCGAGAGCGCGCTGGCTTCCGGCACCGGTAAGGATTGCGTGGATACGACCGTGGAGGGATGGGAAGACCGCGTGGACTCGACCTGCAACTGTTTTGTGAAAGAAAACACCTTGCGGCCGGATCGCGGTGAGATTTACGATGACCACGGCCGCCTGCTGATGGGCAACTATACGGTTTTCGAAGTGGCCTTCGACGGCAAAGCGTTTGCAAAAGAGTATGGCACCTCCAAATATACGGAAGCGGAAAACGATCAGTTGATCCATAAACTTGCCGCCGATTTCTACAAACAGTTCAAAGACCGTTTCCCAAAATATTCCGAGAAACATTATTATGACCTCTTCACCAAGAACTACAAGGACCGTCATTATGTGACGATTTTCCCCGCCAAGTTGTGGGATGAGCATAAATGGATCACCTCCATAGACACGGCATATATCAAAAATCTTCCTTATCTGGTGAAGAAAAAGCTGGATCGCAAAACTGGCGAGGTGATTGACACTTTGAGCTATTGCCGTTTCATCAATTTCGTCTCCTGGCCGGTGCGAATCAATCCCTACGGGGAGATGGCCCGCCGCACGCTGGGCATGAATGATGGTGATCGTCAGTATGGCTTGGAGTATTTTATGAATGATGTGCTGGCTGGAGAGGAGGGCAGTAAGAAGTATCTCGAACTGAACCATGCCAAAGTGCCGCTCAAAGACCGCATGGATCCAGTGGACGGTTGCAATATCCATACGACGCTGAATTTGGAAATCCAAAACGCGGTGCACAACGAGTTGAGCAAGAAGTTGGAAGAACTGAATGCGGAGTGGGGGTGCGTGATAGTGATGGAGACCAAAACGGGTGAGATTAAGGCGATTTCGAACTTGCGCCGCACACCCGGTGCCGCTAACTATTACAGCGAGAGCATGGAGTATGCCCTCAACGCCAAAGTGGAACCCGGTTCCACCTTTAAATTGGCCTCGTTGCTTGCCTTTATGGAGAAGAAAGCGAACGACACGGCCTGTATCTACCCGATGTTCAACCATACATTCAAGGTTCCCACCAAGTCGGGCAGTTTCATTGCTAAGACCAAAAGCGACAGCAAGGTGCATGGCGAGACGCTGGGCACACCTAATGAGATATTCCAGCGCTCGTCCAATATCGGTATCGCCTCTATGATTTTCGATGCGTACGGGATGCGCAATTTCGCCTCCTATCGTGCCCAGTTGGCCAAGTTCGGATTTTTTGACACGGTACATACGCAACTTGGCGACCTGATGCCCGCCGGCATCCGTAACGATGGCAGATTCGACAACTATTACGGCACTTGCTTCGGCGCCGGTTTCAATATCCCAATCCTTCGCACGCTGATTTACTACAACGCTATCGCCAACAATGGTCGCATGCTGGCCCCGCTCTTTGTGAAGTATGTCACGAATGAGTTTGATACGATACAAAAATTTGAGGCAGAGGTGCTTATGGAACAGTTTGTATCGGAAGCCACCTTGAAGAAGGCGCGGAATTATCTGGACAGTGTGGTGTGGGGCCGCTACGGAACGGGTCGCCGCTACAAGGATTCCACCTGCCCCTTTGCAGGCAAAACCGGCACGCGTGATATTTGGGATCAGACGATCGGGGCGTACAACTATGACCGTAACGCTGTGTCATTCTGCGGTTATTTCCCGAAAGACAATCCCAAATATACAGCTATTGTCTATATGTACAATGTGCCGCAGCACAGCGAGGTGGCGGTAGATGTTTTCGGAAAGATCGCGCGAAGCATCATGAACAGCAACAATTTCAGCGCCATGCACAGTATCACGGAGTATCAAGTGAAACCCATGCTGACCAACACACCGGTGAACAAGCGCTATTTCAACAAATTGCTGAGCCAGATGGGGTACGATACGGTTTCCTATGAAACCAATGCGCCCTATCTCACCGTGCAGATGGAGAAGACGAAGGTGAAGGATTCAGACAAGAGGATCCCTGTGGTGAAAGCGATGGCGTTGTCGAAGCATGAAGGTGTGCCCGATGTGCGCAATATGATCGCGTCGGATGCTGTGGCGGAACTGACCCGCGCTGGATATAAAGTCACCCTGGTAGGCCGTGGTGTAGTGAGAACGCAGGTGAACGAGGTGTCGGCACGCAAGGTTAAACTCTATTTGGAATAAAAACGAATTGAAAAATAACGAGAATATGAAATCCTTGACCCAATTACTGAAATCGCTGAAACGCTATGAGATTGCGGGAAACGCGGATATGGATGTCACCATGGTGACCTTTGATTCGCGTGCGGTGGTGAAGGCGGAAACCGTGAACGCCGGTCCGTTGTATGTGGCCCAGCGTGGTACACAGACCGACGGTCATAAGTACATTCCACAGGCGATTGAGAGTGGTGCGAAGGTGATTGTGTGTGAGGAAATGCCGACAGAAGTCAAATCGGAAGTGACCTATGTGCGGGTGCCCGACAGCACAGTGGCGCTCGGTCATCTGGCGGCCGCCTTTTTCGATAACCCGAGTCGGAAGTTGAAATTGGTGGGCATTACAGGCACTAACGGCAAGACTACCACCGTAACGCTTCTTCACCGGCTTTTTATGCAGTTGGGACAGAAGGCGGGATTGCTTTCCACAATCGTAAATAAAATTGGTTGGGAGGAGGTTCCGGCCACGCACACCACACCTGATGCGGTGGAGTTGAACGGACTGCTTCGTCGTATGGTGGATGCGGGTTGCACCTACTGCTTTATGGAGGTCAGTTCGCATGCCATTTGCCAGCACCGCATTGCTGGATTGCAGTTCGCCGGCGGTATTTTCAGCAATATCACGCACGATCATTTGGATTTTCACAAAACTTTTGCCAATTATATAGCCGCCAAGAAGGCCTTCTTTGACCATCTTCCTAAGAGTGCGTTCGCTTTGACTAATGTGGACGACAAAAATGGAATGGTGATGGTGCAGAACAGCCGCGCGAATGTGAAAACCTACAGTTTGCTCACGGCTGCCGATTTCAAAGGCCTGATTCTGGAAGACGGTTTCCGCGGACTCCTGATGCGGGTGAATGATCAGGAGGTTTATTTCAAATTGTGCGGCAAGTTCAATGCCTATAATCTTTTGGCCATCTACGGAGCGGCAGTGCTGTTGGGAATGCCACAAGATGAGGTGCTGATGCAGATGAGCACGCTGGAAAGTGCCGCTGGCCGGTTCCAGCTGGTGCATCGGGCTGACGGAAGCACCGCCATCGTGGACTACGCCCACACACCTGACGCATTGGAAAATGTGCTGACCACCATCCTGGAGGTGACCCGTCGTAAAAACGAGGTTATTACCGTGGTGGGTTGTGGTGGCGACCGCGATAAAACGAAACGCCCTGAAATGGCGGCCATTGCCTGCAAATACAGCACTCGCGTGATTTTCACCTCGGACAACCCCAGAACGGAGGATCCGAACGCCATTCTGGAAGATATGCTGGCCGGTGTGCCTGCATCCAAACGAAAAAACATACTTGTGATTGAGAATCGTCACGAGGCCATCAAAACCGGATGTATGCTCCTGCAACCCGGCGGTGTGCTGCTGGTGGCCGGGAAAGGCCATGAGAACTATCAGGAGATTAATCATGTCAAGCACCATTTCGACGACACGGAAGAAGTGAAAATGAACTTTGATGCTTGAGCTATAACAATGAACCTTAAATCTTAAACCCTTAACCTTTAAACCACTTTTACCCCATTAACCTATCATGTTGTATTACCTTTTCAAATGGCTTCATTCAATCGGATTGCCCGGATCAGGAATGTTCCAGTACATTTCCTTCCGATCCGCAACAGCTTTTGTCTTGTCGCTCATCATCTCCATTTTTATCGGCAAATATTTCATTAAGTATTTGCGTAAAAAGCAAATCGGAGAAACGGTGCGTGACCTGGGTCTTGCAGGCCAGAATGAGAAAGCGGGCACACCGACGATGGGCGGATTGATCATCATCGCCGCCATATTGGTGCCGGTGCTGCTGGTGTGCGATTTGCGGAACATCTATGTGTTGCTGATGATTTTCACTACGCTTTGGTTGGGATTTTTGGGATTCATGGATGATTACATCAAGGTGTTCAAGAAGAACAAAGAGGGTTTGTCTCCGCGCAAGAAACTGCTGGGCCAAATAGTGCTGGGACTTGGCGTAGGACTTGTGATGTATTTCCATCCCGATGCCATGATTTGCGAGAAAGTGGCCACAAAACCGGTGATGACCCCCATTGAGTCTGCCCTTTCGGTGGAAAATCAGGAGAGCGCCCAAACACCCAGAATCTTCGGCGAACCGCATCATTCCACCAAAACCACGATCCCATTCGTGAAAAACAATGAGTTTGACTATGCGTGGGGCACTCGGTGGTTAGGCGACAAGACGGGCAAATGGTCTTTCATTATCTTCATTATCGTTGTCGTCTTCATCATAGCCGCTGTTTCAAATGGGGCTAACTTGACCGATGGCCTTGACGGTCTGGCGACTGGCACCACTTCTGTGATTGCTGTGGGTATCGCCATATTGGCGTATGTATCTGGTAATGTGGTGTTTGCTGATTACCTGAATATTATGTATATCCCCAATATCGGAGAGTTGGTGATTTTCATGTCGGCCGTAATTGGTGCTTGTCTGGGCTTTTATTGGTGGAATTGCTTCCCCGCCCAAGTGTTTATGGGCGACACCGGCAGCTTAATGCTTGGCGGACTGGTGGCAGTTTCTTGTATTATAATTCGTAAAGAACTTCTCATACCGATTCTGTGTGGTGTGTATCTTGCCCAATCCCTTTCCGTTATGATGCAGGTTTCTTATTTCAAATATACTAAAAAACGCTATGGAGAGGGCCGTCGCATCTTCTTGATGGCTCCATTGCATCATCATTATCAGAAAAAAGGAATGCATGAATCGAAAATAGTCCAGCATTTCATCATCATCGGCCTCATCCTTGCCGTGCTCACCGTAGTGACACTCAAAGTACGATAAAAAATAACCGAAAACAAAACCTTACAAACCTCAAGAACTTTAAAAACCATTAACCCATTAAGATATGCCAACAAATAAAACCAACAATTTCAATCTGTTTGAGAAAGAGAGAGAGTATGCTAACCCTATGGTGGCATCCATTACCGATCATTTGGTGAACCTTCGTAAGAAAAACATCGCGGCATCTTTGTCCGATTTTGAAGGAAGTGCACATAAATTGGAACATGTGAAGACTTTGCGGCGAGTCGATTTTATCGATGATGCGCGCTCAGTGAACGCCAATTCGGTTTGGTTTGCCTTGCAGAGCATGACCAAACCCACCATTTGGATCAATAACATTTCTTCCCCAGACCGTATTACGGACGATGTTATGGACATGGTTCAAGAAAAAGTGAAGGCCATTGTGCTCCAAGGAGTGTATAATACGGATGTTTATGATCGTTTCTCTTCATTAGGTATTCCGGTTTTTGTGGAGATGAATCTTGAAGATGCTGTAAGTCAGGCGTTTTACGCTGCTGAAGGCGGGTATGCGGTATTGTACTCACCGGGTGAGAAGAGCTTGTCTCAGGATTCTTATCGTGAGCGTGGCGAAAAATTTCAAGAGGCAGTAGGCCAGTTGTAAACGATTATGGATAAAGCGCGTTGGTTATCGAAAATATCCTTCAAAGGGGATAAGATTATATTGGGATTGGTGGTGTTCCTAACCGTCCTGTCCATCCTTTTGGTGTACAGTACAGGTGGCAATAAGGTCCAGAGTCATCTGGTGCACCTGTTTTTCTGTTATGCGGGACTGGCGTTCTTCTATCTGGTGAACTATAAGTTGATATTGGAAAAAGGCGCCCTTCTAGGGTTGATGTTGGCGCTGCTGTTGGTTGCGTTAACGCTTACTTCGAGGGCGGTGCGTGGCATCACTTTCCTGGGCCGTGATGTGCAGACCTTTTATCTTATTGGTTTCCTTGTGATTATTTTCATTTCCAATTATATAGGCCGCCGCTATAACAAAGGGGAAGGACTGACGGAGCAAAACATGGTATATATGAACATCATTTTGCTTGTGTTTTGTGCCTGTATAGCGGCGCTGAACATGTCCACAGCCATTATTCTCTTTGTCACCGGCATGGTGATATTCTTTGTTGGCGGATTCACCATGAAGCATTTGTTGCGCGTGTTCGGCATTGTGGTGCTGGTGGTCGGTGTTCTTGCCTTTGTGGTGTGGAAGAGCGGCGACGACGGCAAGCAAATCGGCCGTATGAGCACATTTGTAAACCGACTGGAATACTATTTCACCAAAGATAATGTGAATGGGTATGGCGACCAAATGATTCTGGCGCGAGCCGCCATTGCCCGTTCGGGTCTCCATCCGGCAGGACCAGGCAAGGGCGTGATTAAGAACCGGCTGCCTGAAAATGCCACAGACTATGCCTTCGCCTCGCTCTTTGAAGAAACCGGCATTGTGGTTGGCTTGATCGTGTTGATGGTGTATATGGTGATTTTTTATCGGGCGTGGAAAATCTCGAGAGCATCGACCAATGCCTTAGGGGCAATTCTGTCCTTCGGCATTGGGTTCTGGTTTACATGTCAGGCGCTGGTCCATATAGGCGTGAACTGCGAATTGTTGCCTACCACCGGACAGACGCTGCCCTTTATCAGCAGTGGTGGCGCGTCTCTGTTCGTGTCGGGTTGCGCAATGGGTATGTTGTTGAATGTCAGTAAGAAAAATATAGATGATGCTGATTACGAGGATCCCAAGCAGATGTTCTACCGTAATCGGTTGAATGAGGAATAGGGTAGGATTGTGTAGAAATGCTACTCACTGATTTTTCCCAAAGCCGCGCTTCCCAGAATGGCGGTGTCATTGCTGTTTAGGTGGGATAGTTGCACGGATATTTTCCCTTTGTAGATAAAGAGCAGGAATTGCTCGAAGTATTTGCGTAGAGGTGTCATCAGCGCTTCTCCGGCGCGCGTGGGTCCGCCCATCAGGAAAATGGCTTCCGGTGCCGAGAAGTTGGCGGCGTTGGCCAGCGCGATTCCCAACCAGTAGGCCGTTGTGTCGTACGCCTTGCAGGCGATAGGGTCGCCTTTTGCGGCGGCCTCGCCCACCTGTTGGCAAGTGAGTGTTTGCGTGGCGCTTTCCGACAGAGGTGCGCCCGCTTGTGCGGCTGCCTCCAAATAGTTCTGGCAGATACCGCGCGCTGAAGCATACATCTCAATGCACCCCTGGCGCCTGCAACCGCACATTCTGCCGTTCGGATTCACGATGCA
>DGGS01000066.1 GCA_002392325.1 Bacteroidales bacterium UBA3868 | reverse complement strand
TGGTTCAATTCCCGTCAGCACCACAGAGCCCTGAAATTTTCAGGGCTTTTTTGTTTTCCGTCATTTCCCTTTTTTGTATATTTGCCCCGCTTTTACAGCGAACATTTCAACTATAGCAATATAAAAACATCAAGAATATGAAAAATAATCTGTTAAAACGATTTTCAAAGTACATTTCTTACGCTACAACCTCCGATGAAACATCCGAATCCTATCCCAGCACTCAAGCATTGATGGATTTTGCCGATGTGATGGTGGAGGAGTTGAAGTCTATCGGCATGACCGAAGTGAAGAAAGACCAATATGGTTATGTTTCCGCACTGTTGCCGGGCAACTCGGGCGAGAACACACCCGTTATCGGCTTTATCGCGCACATGGACACCGCTCCTGACATGCCGGGCATTGCCGCTCCGCGCATCATCGAAAACTATGATGGCAAAGACATCATGCTGGACGCCGAGTCCAATACGGCCCTAACACTGGTTGATTTTCCAGAACTTGCTGATTATAAAGGACAAACACTGTTAACTACCGACGGAAAGACACTGCTTGGAGCAGATGACAAAGCCGGTATGGCAGAGATTGTGTGCGCAATGGAGTACCTCATCCAACATCCGGAAATCAAGCATGGTCCCATTAAAGTGGCATTTACCCCGGACGAGGAAATCGGGCAGGGTGTGAAATATTTCAATGTGGAAGATTTTGGATGTGACTATGCCTATACCATGGACGGTGGCGCTATCGGCGAACTGGAATATGAGAATTTCAACGCCGCTTCGGCGGTCATCAAAATCCAAGGTCGCAACATACATCCAGGCTACGCTAAGAACAAAATGGTTAATTCACAGTTAATTGCGATGGAATTCAACAGCATGCTGCCAGAGTTTGAGCGCCCGCAATACACACAAGATTACGAGGGTTTCTTCCTGCTCATCCACATGGAAGGCAGCGTGGAAAACAGCCAACTCAACTATATCATCCGTGACCACGACAAAGAGAAATTCGAGGCCAAGAAAAAACAGATCCAACAGATTGTGGATTTCTTGAATGTGAAATACAACAACCGCCTGACCTGCGAGATCAAAGACCAGTACTACAACATGCGGGAGAAGGTGGAACCCGTGTTTTATGTGGTGGAGCGCGCTATGAAAGCCATGGGAAAAGCCGGGGTGAAACCTATCGTGCAACCCATCCGTGGCGGCACCGATGGGGCAAACCTTTCATTTAGAGGACTCCCCTGCCCCAACATTTTCGCTGGTGGACATAACTTCCACGGCAAATATGAGTATGTGCCGTTAGAGTCCATGGTAAAAGCCACGGAAGTTATCATCAATATTGCGACTATGTGAGTTTAGTGCGCCTCAAACCAACTGGTTCCCTCGTTGATGTCCACATCCAACGGGACCGATAGTTTCATGGCGCCACTCATGTGTTTGACCACTAAAGGTTTAAGTACTTCCAACTCGTCTTTACGAGCATCGAAAACCAATTCATCGTGAACCTGCAGAATCATCTTGCTCTGCAGGTTCCGTTGTTTCATCTCCTGATGAATACGGATCATGGCCACTTTGATGAGGTCGGCGGCAGTACCCTGTATGGGCGCATTGATGGCGTTGCGTTCAGCGGCACTGCGAAGCACACTGCTTTGCGCATTGATATCACGGATATAGCGCCGGCGGCCCAAGAGCGTTTCCACATACAAATGCTCACGCGCAAACTCCAAGGTGTTGTTCAGATAATCGGAAATTTTCGGGAAATTGCGGAAATAGTCCTCTATCAGCAATCGAGCCTCTTTCAATGGTATCTGCAAGCGTTCGGAGAGTCCGAATGGGGAAATGCCGTACAAGATACCGAAATTCACCGTTTTGGCTGAGCGGCGCATGTCTTTGGTCACCTCATCCGCGGGCACCCCGAAAATATGGGCTGCCATGGCCGCATGGATATCCTCATTCTGGCGAAATGTCTCGATCATGCGCTCATCGCCACACACATGCGCCACAATGCGCAACTCTATTTGCGAGTAATCTGCTGCCAGAATCACATGCTCGTCATCGGTGGCCACGAACGCCTTGCGGATATCACGCCCGCGCTCCGTGCGCACCGGAATGTTCTGCAAATTGGGATTCACCGAACTCAACCGGCCTGTAGAAGTGATGGTTTGCGTAAAGGTGGTGTGTATGCGACCGGTTTTGGGATTGATCAGTTGCGGCAACGCATCAATATAGGTGGACTTCAGTTTGGTCAGTTTGCGCCATTCCAGAATCAGCGGCACGATGGGATGCTTGTGCGCCATCTTCAACAACACCTCTTCTCCGGTTTGGTATTGCTTGCTTTTGGTGAGTTTGGCATTCTCAATGATGCGCATTTTCTCAAACAACACCTCGCCCAACTGCTTGGGAGAGCCAATGTTGAATGAGGTACCCGCATATTCAAATATCTGATTCTCAAGCTCCTGCAATTCCGCTTTCATCGTATCGGAATTTTTCTGCAAGGTAGGCACATCAATACGCACCCCTGCGCGCTCCATATCAGCGAGTACGGGCACTAACGGCATCTCAACAGTATCAAACAACTTTTGCAATTGACTGTCTGTCAATTCTTTCTGTAAATATGGGAGCAATTGCACATAGGCACTCACCCGTTCCACCGCTAAATCCTGCAGCGTTTGGTGATCCTGCTTCATGGTATAGTTGAGATACGAACTGCAAATCCGCTCCAACCCGTGTTGGTTTTCGGGCTGGATGAGGTAGTGCGCAATCTGAAGGTCAAAAATATGGACTTTCGGTTCTATCTTAAAGGTTTTCAGATATTTATATGTGGGTTTGCTCTCAAAGGTCACCACCGTATGCTTTCCCGTGAAAATCCACTGAATAAGTTTTTGGTAATGGCGGTGTTCGCTTTCCACGAAATGGTAATAGCAGGTTTTGTCATCCAAAGAAAAGGCAAAACCGGCAATTTTCCCGTCTTGCATAATCCAATCGAAGAAGCATTGGCCGTTGGCTGTTGGCTGCTGGCCATTGGCTACTTGAAGTTGGTCTAAGGATTCTATTTGGACAATGTTGGGAAGCAAGATATCCGTTTGTGGCACAGGTTCGTTTTGTGCTCCGGCGCTCCCTTCCACCCCCTGGTTGAACAAATCCATCTCCGGTGCAGGCTGCTGCTGTTTCAGCGACAAATTTGTGAAGATGCGCTGCGACAACGCTTTGAATTCCAATTCGTTGAAAATGGCTTTCAATTTCACCGGATCCGGACCTTTGTACTCCATGTCGGCAAAATCATACTCTATGGGCACATCCAGCATAATGGTCGCCAACTGTTTGGAGAGAAAGGCCTGTTCCTTGTATTCCAGCAAGTGTTGGCGCTGTTTCTCCTTGTCAAGGTTGATGCCGCAGGCATACATATTCTCAATGGAATCGTAGTTAGCAAGAAGTTTTTGGGCCGTGACCGGACCCACGCCTGGAACACCGGGTATATTATCGGAACTGTCGCCCTGCAAACCCAGAATGTCAATCAATTGCTCCGGTCTTTTAATTTTGTACTTCGCACAAATCTCCTCCGGACCGAGAATCTCCGCCGGTTGCCCAAACTTGCCCGGACGGTACATCTTGATGTTGGGTGTCACCAATTGTCCATAGTCCTTGTCCGAGGTCATCATATACACATCAAACCCCTCAATTTCAGCATGTTTGGCCAGTGTGCCTACAATATCGTCCGCTTCGTAACCATCCATCGCCACCATGGAAACCCGAAACGCCTCCAGAATGCGTTGGATATAAGGCACGGAATTGATGATATCGTCTGGCGTGGCTTCACGATTGGCCTTGTAGTCCTCAAAGTCCGCATGGCGGAACGTGGGCGCACCTGTGTCAAACGCCACGGCAATATGCGTGGGCTTCTCGTTCTTGATGATCTCATAGAACATATTGGTGAAGCCCAAAATGGCGGAGGTGTTTAGCCCTTTGGAGGTAAAACGCGGGCTCTTTATCATCGCATAATAGGCCCTGAAAATCAGGCCCATAGCGTCAATCAGGAAAAGTTTGGGTTTCATAGAGGGGTGAAGGGTGAACGGTGAAAAGGGTTAACGGTTTAATAATTCGTGGCTAAATTTCAGGGGTGAGCATTTGTGAATAATCACGGGGGCCGAAAATCGCGCTGCCAATGCGGATCATGGTGCTGCCCTCCTCTATCGCGATGGGATAGTCGTCGGTCATACCCATGGAGATTTCCTTAAAATCGGGATTATCCTGGAAATATTTATCTTTCAATGTGTTAAAAATCTGATGGAGATGCTGGAACTCGCGACGCACCAGGTTCATATCTTCCGTGAAGGTACCCATGCCCATCACACCGCAGATTTTCACATTTTTTAATGTTTGAAATATCTCCCCATTCAGCATCCGCTCGCATTCTTCCAAGGTAAAACCGGATTTGGTCTCTTCTTCGGCAATGTGAAATTCCAGCAGGCAAGGGATAACACGCTCATTCTTAACCGCATACTTGTTTACCTCTTGCAGTAGCGCTTCGCTGTGGATGCTGTGGATCATCGTAACATACGGGGCAATGTATTTGATTTTGTTGGTCTGCAAGTGTCCAATGAAATGCCATTGGATGTCCTTGGGAAGCACTTCGTGCTTGGCCTTCATCTCTTGCGCCTTGTTCTCGCCAAACGCCCGTTGTCCGGCATCATACAGCGTTTGTATGTCCTCTACGGGTTTGAATTTAGAGACCGCAATCAGTTGGACATGGGCGGGCAGACTATTTTTTATCTGGTGATATTTTTCAAGATTCATAATCCTAATTTTGTGCAAAGGTACGATAATTTTCCGAATCGTTCATTCAAAGCAATAATATAGATGTTGACCTGATTTGAGTGTTGTTGATTGAGTTTCCGCCGTTCACTATGTTCACGGCGGAATGGTGCGCGCATCGAAAGAGTTCTTGGGGAAAATGGGCGGAATCCACAGCAAACTATATCGCCCGCATCACGCAATCCCAGAGTCTTTGGGCGGTAAGGTCCCAACTGAATCTGGTGCGTTGTTGGCGGCCTTTTTGGATCAGTTCCTGTCGCAAGGTTTCGTTGGTGGCCAGTTTTGTCATGGCGGCGGCAATCTCCTCCACCGAATAGGGATCCACAAGCAAAGCGGCATCGCCAGCCACCTCAGGCATGGAGGTCACCTTGGAGGTGATGACGGCCGTTTCCGCATTGAAAGCTTCCACGATAGGAATGCCGAATCCCTCGAAGAGGGTGGCATAGACCAGGGCATGCGCCGATGCCATCACTTGCGACAGTTCTTTGGCGGACAGACGGCCCAGAAAGCGCACATCTTGGGCAAAGGTCATGCTCCGGAGCACCTCATCCACATCGTCCTGTTTCCCGGCGCGCGCACCCACTACCAAGAATCTGGTATCGTCGCCCGCCTCTTTCTTATACCGCTCAAAAGCGCGCAAAATATTGGCCAGATTCTTGCGCTTGTGGATAGCGCTGACAAACAGGAAATAGCGGCATCCATCAGCATATTGCTGACGCACAGACGCTTGCTCTTCCTCGCTCAGGGGTTTGTACACGGCGTTGCTTCCGTTATAGACCACATCTATTTTCTCCTCCGGAATATGGTAAAAACGATGGATATCCTGTTTGGAAAACTCGGAAACCGTGGCAATGCGGACCGCCTTTCGGGCATAGCGAGGAAAGAAGCGTGTGTAGAAGTTCTGGTATTTTGACTTCAGGAAATCCTGGCTGTGCTCAAAGTTAAGGTCGTGAATGACATCCACTTGCGGCACATCTGCGCGCAGGGAAAGCCATCCGTCCGTGGAGAGGAAGAGGTCCGGTTTTATCTTGCGCAGGATACGCGGGATGGAAAACTCGAAATAGATGTACCAGAGGTAGGGATGGCGCGCGGGCGGGAAAATCTCCACCGGCACCACATTGTCGGCAAACACAAACTGCGGATCGTGCTTGCGGTCGAAAATAAAATAAAACGTATGTTCCGGATGATTCAGAACGATACGTTTCAAACTCTCATAGGTGAACCAGCCAATACCTTCCAGTTTGTCTTTTAGCAGTAATCGTGTGTTAACAGCTATCTTCATGCGATGTGACTGGTCATTGAAAAAAAAGTGACCCCGGCGGGATTCAAACCCACGACTTTCAGAACCGGAATCTGACGTTCTATTCAGCTGAACTACGGGGCCGGAAAGAGTTTGCAAAAATAAGAAAAAAACATCATCCGACAAAAGAGATTTTTATGGACATAGTATCGCTAATAGAATACTGTTGTGAGAAAACTATTGTCTCTCAGAACACTACAACTGTAGGATTTGTCGGTCAAAAAACATAGAGACGCTATAATCATAGCGTCTCTACATGATTTGTTGGAAAATATTTTTCTATTATTTGTTCACTTGGAATTTCTTGTCACCGTTGACGAAGAAGTTCACAATCTGGTTGGCAGCGGCCAAACCGGCGTTAATGTTGGCTTCGGCGGTTTCGGCACCCTGTTTTTTCGGGGTGGCGAAGAAGCGTTTCTCAAATTTGCTGAACTCGTCCAACGCATCGGGAGCGATGTCGGTGCAATATTTGAGGTC
>DGGS01000037.1:3718-3909 GCA_002392325.1 Bacteroidales bacterium UBA3868 | reverse complement strand
CGGGTAACCATCGACAGCCGCGTCGAAGATGGCGGCTTCGTCAGCACTTGCCTCGTGCTGGGCAGGGAAGTCCGCCAACTGGGGGCATTCGCCCTCAAGGAATCCGTTGGCTTTCAGGAAATTGCCCACCTCGGCGGGCATCGCTTCCAGACGGGCGGCACGGACTCCGTAGCCGGGCAGGATTTCCGCAC
>DGGS01000037.1:0-3617 GCA_002392325.1 Bacteroidales bacterium UBA3868 | reverse complement strand
CGCCGCTGCCGAAGGTGCAGAACGGCACGATCTTCTTGCCGCTGAGGTCGGCGCCGTTGAGGAAGGTGGTCACCGGCGGCGCGTATGTCCCGAACCACACGGGGAAGCCGAGGAAGATGACGTCGTAGTTGGCGATGTCCGCTTTTACGGGTTGAATCTCGGGGAGGACACCCTGCTCCTGATCCTTCTTGCAACGGTCGATAGTGGCCTGGAAGTCAGGGTCGTAGGGGTCAACCATCGTGATCTCCTCGATGTCGGCACCGAGCTTGTTGGCGATTTCCTGTGCCACGGCCTTGGTGTTGCCGGTCTGGGAGTAGTAGAGGACCAGTATCTTGGGGGCTTCCTCTTTCGGGGTTTCTTTCTTGGAACCGCAGGAGACGGCGGTCAGCGTCACGACTGCAAGGAGCAGCATCAGTTTGGGACTTTTCATAGGATTATTCTTTTGAAATTCGAGATGCAAAAGTACTTTTTTCTGATAATTATCCCGCAGAACTCGCAGAATATCGCAGACTTTTTTTTCTTCGCAAATTAGTGTTGTCCGCGGGAAACTACACGAAGAACAAGCACACCCCCACCACGCTGATGACGGCGCCAATGACCTCGCGGACCGTCACTTTCTGGTGGAAGAGGATGGCCGCCGGGGCGATGATGAGGATGGGCGTGAGGGCGAAGATGGTCTGCGCGATGCCCGCGGAGGTGTACATCGTGGCCAATAGCGACGCGCTGACCCCGATGAACGGACCGAAGATGGTGGAGGCGAACACGCACCACATTGCCTTGCGGTCGCGGACGGCGCTGCGCAGTTTCGCCAAGCCGTCCTTGCTGAACAGCATCAACGACAGGAAGAAGCCTGCCAGTCCGATGTAGGCGCGGATGGTAGTGGCGGCGAAGGGTACGCAAATGCTGACCGGCAACGGCAGCAACGCCCCCTCAAAGACCGCATCTTGGGAAATGTTGAGCGCTGTGAGCGCCGCGTCGTAGTGCTGGAGACCCATCTTGCTGAGCACCAATCCGAAACCTTGACAGATACCCGCCATCGCCGCGTAGAAGATGCCCTTCGCGGGCAGCTTGAAACGCAGTCCGTGATGTTCCGAATCATCGTTTTTCGAGAGAATCGACAGGGCGATACCGCTCAGCGTGACGACCATCCCGAGGATGGCAACCGGGCGCATCTGCTCGCCGAGGAGGATTCGTCCCGTGAGTGCTGCCGTGGGGGCCGAAAGGGTCATGAAGAGTTGCCCGAACCGCGACCCGATGTGGATGTAACCTTGCATCAGGCAGTAATCGCCGATGACGTAACCGACCACCCCGGAGAGCAGCAGCCAGCCCCATGTGGCACCATCGGCATAGCGCGGGTACGGCACGCCCATCACCAACCAGAGAGTAAGGACGAGGAAGCACAGCGATATCGTCATCCGTATCGTATTGAACGGCAGCGAGCCCATACGCTTCGAGCCCACCTCCGCAAAAAGCGCGGTGGCGGTCCACGAAAGGGCGACGAACAACGAAATCAATTCTCCTATGAACATCAACTATTATTATCGGATTTTAGGGAAAAAGCGTCCTGTCTGGTTGCAATACTTTTCGTATTCTTCGCCGAAGTCGCGGCGGAGACGGTCTTCTTCCGTACGCACTTGCACGAGCATGATGGCTACGAATACTAAGAACACCACCACTGACTGCCATGTCCACAACCAGAGGCAACAGCCTATCAGATAGACGAATATGCCGGTCAGCATCGGGTTGCGGCTGAGACGGTAGGGGCCGTCGGTCATCAGGTGTTTGGTGCGCGGGGCAACCTCGTGCCCGAAGGCATCCATCGGATTGCCGTCACCCACGCGGCGCATATAGACGATGGCCCAGATACTTAGGAACAGACCGTCGATGACACAGAAAATGGAGATGCCTGCCAAAAAAGGGTGTGGCCATCTGAAAGAAGGCATCTTGGAGCAGATCCACATGATCACAGGAATCAGTACCACAAACAGCACAAAGCCGAGTGCGTAACCGAAAGTTTCTTTGATTTTGTTCGTCATATCTGTTTTTTATTTCATTACCTAAAGAATTACCTCTGGAGAAATCATCGCCCGAATCCTCCGCGCCACCTCCTCCGGGTGGTCCACCAACAACTGGCCGTGGTTCATCTTCGGGAAGACCTCCACATGCGCTTCCGGACAGAGCGTGAGCAGATGCCTGGCCTGCGGCTTGGCGACGAAGGACTCCTTGGTGCCGTGCCAGTAGTGGATGTCGGCTCCGTGAATAGATTCCAATTTGCTGGTATATACCGATTTGTATCCGTCTAATACCGCGCGGGTTTTCCCCGACGGATAGACCTTCCTTACCTCATCCAACAGCACATCGAAGTAGTGTGAGTGGAACAGCCACCGCCAGAATCCGGTCCAGTGGTAGCAGGTCCAGACATTTAAAGCCTGGTAGTAGCGAAGCGGTCCCACCGTCCACTTGGGCAGTGGCAACAGTGGCGCGGCATCCATAATGGCGTGGCTGATGACGATTTCGTTGCGTTCCAGCATTCGCGAGAGGATTTTCCCGCCCAAGGAGAGCCCGTAGGCAACATCCAACCGCCCGCCGAGGTTCTCTTGCACATAACGGATGGCTTGTGCGGCCTGGTCATCGACGGAGGTGAAACGGGAGGGCTTGCCGAGCAGAAAGCCGTCAATATCCGCCGTTATAATGCGGAAATCCTCCTTCAACAGCTCCATCAACGGAAGGAAAATCTCGTGCGAGACTCCCAAGCCGGGAAGCAGGAGGAGGGTTGGATTGTTCGGTTTGCCGTAAATGTGGAAATCCATGGGTGTCGTTAATTGTTTATCTCGGTATAAGTACTATTTTTACAGCAGCAGCATCATAAAAGACGGAACGCTTCAGGCGTGCGTGTTGCGGTAGGCTTCCAATCGTTGATTCAACAGGTCAAGGAGTTCCTGGGGTTTCATCGACAAGCGGTAGGTAGGGATGCCCTCTTGAGCGCCGATGAGCATCTTGTTTATTTGGCGGACGGCATTTCCAGCACTATGGGCATTTTCCAACTTTTGCGCATCAACATTCTCTTTATAGCGGATTCCGATCAGCTGTTTGGTGATATCCGTGAAGAAGAACTCCTCCACCTCTGAAAAGGGGATTTCCCAACTTTTCAAGCTGTTCATTACCACCGTGTCATCTGTTACTTCCAAAAACGGTATTTTTTTGTATTTTTCTTTCCACCACGGAATCACATAAGAGAGTCCGAGTCCCAAACAGAAAAGTCCGATTATCAAGGGTGTCCATCGAATACTTCCCCAATTCAGGAACCAGGCTATTAATTCGCAGAGTGCAGCAATAACAAAACAAATTGCGGCGACGATAGGGCTTTTCCCATAAGAATGATAAATTTTGATGTTTTCCATAATATTGAAGGTGTTTTTGTTTACCATTTGGCCATGAATTTCTGGCTATCCACCACGAACCGTTCGTGGATGCCTTCGCCAACGAGTGTTTCACCTTCGAAGCATTTCACGGAGAAGACCAGGCGGCGGCGATCGACTTCGGTGAGTTCGGCCTCGCAGCGGATGGTCGCGCCCACGGGACTGGCTTTCAAGTGCTTGATGTTGACGGCGATGCCG
>DGGS01000022.1:10662-17621 GCA_002392325.1 Bacteroidales bacterium UBA3868 | reverse complement strand
GCCATCGACAACGACTTGGAAATCATTCCGGTGCTCAACAAAATGGATATGCCCGCCGCAATGCCTTTGGAAGTCAAAGACCAAATCGTGGACCTGCTCGGCTGCGATGAGTCCGACATCATAGAGGCATCCGGAAAGACGGGTTTGGGCGTGGAACAAGTGTTGGAGGCCATCATTGAGCGCATCCCAGCCCCAAAAGGCGACCCTGATGCGCCGCTTCAAGCTCTCATCTTCGACTCCGTGTTCAACTCCTTCCGCGGCATCATCGCCTATTTCCGCATCTTTAACGGCACCATCAAGACACACGAAATGGTGAAGTTCTTCTCCACCAATCATGAGTATGACGCTGATGAGATTGGCATCCTGAAGATGGACAGAGTGCCTAAGGACACACTTTCCGCCGGCGATGTGGGTTATCTGATTACCGGTATTAAGACTTCAACAGAGGTGCGTGTGGGCGATACCATCACCCATGTGGCACGCCCATGTGAGACTGCCATCGAAGGTTTCCAAGAGGTGAAGCCCATGCTCTTCGCGGGTATCTATCCCACCGAGGCCGATCAGTATGAGGAACTTCGTGCCTCATTGGAGAAATTGAAACTCAACGACGCCTCACTGACTTTTGAACCCGAATCTTCCGCCGCCCTCGGCTTCGGCTTCCGCTGCGGTTTCCTCGGCTTGCTCCACATGGAAATCATTGAGGAGCGCCTCGACCGCGAGTTTGATCAGGATGTGATAGCCACAGTTCCCAATGTTTCCTATAAGGTGCTGACTACCAAGAAACAATGGGTGGATGTGTATAACCCTTCAGGAATGCCGGCGCCGACCGAGATTGACCATGTGGAGGAACCGTACATCCGTGCCCAGATCATTTCCAAGGATGAATATACCGGTGCCATCATGAAACTGTGCATCGACAAGCGCGGCTCGCTGGTGAATCAGATGTATGTAGCCGCCAACCGCGTGGAACTGACTTTCGACATGCCGTTGGGTGAGATTGTGTTCGACTTTTACGATAAATTGAAGAGCATTTCAAAAGGTTACGCCTCTTTTGACTACCATATCACCGATTTTAAACCGGCCCGTCTGGTAAAACTCGACATTTTGTTGAATGGTGATTCCGTTGACGCACTGTCAGCGCTGATACATGCCGACAATGCCTATACTTTTGGCCGCCGCATTTGCGAGAAACTGAAAGAACTCATTCCTCGCCAGCAGTTTGAAATAGCCATCCAGGCTGCCATTGGGTCCAAAATCATCGCGCGTGAGACCGTTAAGGCTGTGCGTAAGGATGTGACCGCCAAGTGCTACGGTGGCGATATCACCCGTAAGCGCAAATTGTTGGAAAAACAGAAACGAGGTAAAAAGCGTATGCGCCAGATTGGCAATGTGGAAGTGCCCCAGTCGGCCTTCCTCGCCGTACTGAAACTCGACTAATTTTACACCCCTGCACCCCTTTATATTACTACCCCGGCCTACGGCCACCCCTTCTAAAATAGAAGGGGAATTGTTCATCTCCTCCTTTACCTCCTTCTCCTCCTTCACCTCTTTCACCCCTTGTACCCCTTTCTCCTATGTCCTTCCTCTTCGACCTATCCAAAAACATCTTGAGTTCCGGCATACCCTTGCAGGAAACCGTGGTTGTGCTGCCCAATGAGCGCGCCCGCAGAATGCTGTTGCATCATCTCACGCAGAATCTGAAACTGCCGGCCTTCCTGCCGGCCATCTATTCCATTGAGCATTTCATGGACCTGCTCTCGCCACTGCAAACACTTGACAAACTGGAACTTCTGACTTCCTTGTACGAAAGCACCCGGAAGATGGACCCTCCAGTTGCCCAATCTTTCGATGATATGCTGACATGGGCGCCTGCCTATCTTTCTGACATTGATGAGATTGACATGCAGATGCAGGACGGCGAATATGTGTTCCGTACGCTGGCCTTCGACAAAGAGTTCACCATTGCCATGGCGGATGAGAAGAGCAAAGAGGCGCTTCAGGAGAAAATGAGCTTCTATGCGCGGTTGGCGGAACTCTATACGCTTTTCCGACAGACTTTGCGCAACAGGAAATGTGCCTACAGTGGTCTGAAATTCCGGGATTGTGCGGAGAATATGGACAAATATGCCGCCAAACTGAATTTCAAACATTTTGTCTTTGCGGGTTTCCATGTCTTCACGCCGTCAGAGTTGGCGGTAGTACGCTATATCAAAGACCATTACGATGCCCAATTCTTTTTTGATGTCGATCCCTTTTACTGCGATTTCCAAAAAGATGACCGCTTCACCACGGCTTATTTTTTGAAAAAGATATGCTCGGGTTTGGATATGCCCCTTGAAAGTGTTCAGTTTGTGAATCATCATTATGAGGAGGTCGAAAAGAAGATTCAGATTGTGGGTGCGGCCAAAGAGATGAACCAGATCTACTACGCTATCGGGCAACTGGAACGGATAAAACAAGAGCAGGGTTCGCTGGATGATACCGCATTGGTGCTGGCAGACGAACAACTATTGGTGCCTTTCCTGTCCGCATTTGATGTGAAGGAGGCGAATGTGACCATGGGTTATCCCATCAAAGCTACCCCTGCATATACATTGCTGAATTCCTTGTTGGATATGTACCAAACCGCCCTTCGATACAGCAAGAACGGTGTTATGCGCTTCCATCATCGGGATGTGGTTGCGGTGCTTCGAAATCCTATTGTGCGCAAATGCCTGTTTCAGGATGAGAAACAATACAAAAGCACTTTGGCTGAAGTGGAGGACAACCAGCGCGCGCTTTTCTCACAAGAGAATTTGCCAACAGATTGTTTCCCCGTTTTTAGTGTGGATACGGAAACCTTGCTGCCGGAACTGGTGCGGTATTTTGAACAGTTGCTGAAATCCAAGGAATCTGAAAGCAAGATGAACACCTTGCTGAATATGATGTATGATGCGCTGAATAAGGCAAATGTGTCACTCCAGCGTCTTGCCCAACAAGGTTCGCCGATGCAGTTTTCCACTATCAAATACGCTATCGGTCTGCAACTCGACCGTTTGACACTCGCCTTCAAGGGTAATCCGCTCAAAGGTCTTCAGATAATGGGTCTTCTGGAAACCCGAACTCTTGATTTCAAGCATGTTATCATACTTTCCGTGAATGAAGGCGTACTTCCTGCCGGTATCAGTTATAATACATTGTTGCCCTTTGAAATCAAATACGATAATCATTCACTGCCCAATTATCTGTACAAGGATCAGGTATATGCCTACCATTTCTTCCGCCTGCTGCAGCGCGCTGAAGATATCGTACTGCTTTATAATAATGTGTCAGATGTTTCGCTGGTTGAGAAAAGCCGTTTTATTAGTCAACTGGAATTTCTTCATAAGGAACTCAATCTGAAGAATATAGAACTGCAATACCCGACAGTGGGCTTTCAATATAAGGCTGCTGCTCCGGATCCCATAGAGGTTCCCAAAACCGACGAAATGTTGGAGAAATTGCGCCAGATGCGCTATTCTGCCACATCACTTAACCAGTACATCAATTGTCCGTTGCAATTCTATTTAGGAAGTGTATGCAAAATACAGCCCAGGCAGACATTTCAAGAAAAGGTGGAGAGCAATATCATTGGTACCGTGGTCCACTCTCTTTTGCAGGATGTGTTCGATGAGATAAAGGAAAAACCAACAGAACATCGCCGCACTATTGATGAGTTTTTACAGCATATAAAAGAGAAAATAGAGGATAAATTACTGAATGCTGATGATTTAAAACTGTATTTAACCCCTTATGACCTGACTCATGGACGGATTTACCTGGCTATCCGAATGATAGAGAACGATGTGCGGAATTATCTGGAAAAGGCCAAGCGGGAACTCGAGATCGGGAAAGTGAAGATTGTGGGCAATGAGATAGATTTGGAGGTCCCCATCCAGGTTGGGAGCGACCAAATTCGCCTACATGGTATCATTGACCGCTTGCAGGTGAATCAGACTGATTCTCAAACAAATATCCCTGTGGTGGTGGATTATAAGACGGGTTCGGTTGACGAATTGATTGTGAAACCTGAGGCGCTGGATGCTCTTTTCAAAGATCCGAAATACAAGCAGATGGTACAAGTGTTAATTTATGCCCTTTTGCTGAAATACGCTGACAATCCAGATTTGTCGCAATTGGGTGGCAGTCCGGAATTGCAATGCGGCATCATCTCAATCAAGGATTCCAACAAGAATTTGGAGTTTCCGGATTATTGGCATCCGGCATCGTTTGGCGAAAAGAAAGAGTCTGTTGACAAGGTGAACCAAGATGTTTTGACGGCGTTTGAGGCAAGTTTGAAAGATCTGTTGGTAGAGATATTAAATCCGAAAAAAACCTTCAATCAAGCGTCGGACGAAAAACATTGCAAAAACTGTAACTATAAGCAAATCTGCCAGAGATAGTTACAGTACCACAAGACTTCCCTTGAACGAAAACCGCTGCCCGCGCAAGTCGGTGCAGTGGATGACATATGAATACACATTGTTCCGATAGATATCATTCGCCTCAATGTGTTTGTTGGTGTTGTTCAAGTGTTCGCGTCCGTCCCATTTGAAATCCTTTTGATCCGAATAGAAAACCAGATTGCTCCATCGGTTGTAAATGCTGATTTCAAAATCCTGGATGAGCCGTTGCTGTGACTCGTCAATGGAGAAATAGTCGTTGTGGCCATCTAACTTGCTGGGCGTTATGGCGTTGGGAAGTTTGATGTCCAACTTGCATGGCGCGACCGAGATACATCGGTCAATGGTGCAGTAGTCCGAAACGGCAGTCACACAATAGGAACCGGGCGATAGAACCAGAATTTGAGGTGTGGTTTCCCCAGTGCTCCAAACATAATCGCTGAAACCGGATTGTACGGACAGCATGGCTGACATTTCCTCGCAAAAATCGTCCGTGAGTTGGATGATACGCAGCATAGTGTCAATGACGGTCAGATTAAGTGTCATGATACTGTCGCCTCCTTGGGCGTTAGGAATGGTTTCTGTGAGTTCACAGGATGAATATAGCGCATGCCCGCGCCACCGATAGGGCGTTTGGCTTTCGCAAATGGTAAGCTCGGTGTGGTTGTAACTGTTCCGCCGCACATACAGAGAGTAATGGATGAAACTGTCGCATTCTAAAGTGTCGGTAAGGGTTATGAGCGAGTCTGTTATAGCATCGTTGAACTCAATGCCCTGATAGGTGTGGGGCAATTCATTCTCATAGACAGTATCGCGCACCGTGGTGTGCACGCTGGGATGGACATGCACGCGCATCGTGACCGCATCGTCTATCGAGTCCTGTTTGCGGATGATGGTGAACTGCGGAATGGTGTCGTTAAAGGTAACCCCATGCCAAGTGAACGGGAAGGCGTTCTCGCAAACAGTGGTGTCAATGTAACGGTTGAACAGCACTTGCACAGTGTCAGAAACACCGCAACCATTCAGTTTCCAGAAGGAGATGTCATCCAGACCGAAATCATTGCCACTGGTTGCTGTGTTCTGGTTTACGATAGAGATGGTGGCGGTGCGGGCGGAACTGTTGTTATACCAGAGATGGTAAAAATTAAGCCAAGTGTTGACGGCCCCATAAGTGTTGGGGGCAGAGAAAATATTGCCTATTGTACCTCCGTTGATGCTGAATTGAAGATTGGCGTAGGGTGATGGACCTACTGTAGTCACCCAAGTGTTAAACACATAATAGGTATAGGGTTCAATGTTGATGGTTTGCGACCAAACAACAGTGCCCGGAATTCCGCTCCCATTGATAATCATATAGTTTCCGTTGCCTGTGGTATGGTCATGGGCACCTTGGAAATTCTCGTGCCAATTTGATGCGTTGTTTCCGATAGCATAGGTTCCCTCACTCCATAAAGCATGGCCGCCTTGTGAACTGACATGGCTGTAGGCGCTGCTGACACCTGTGTTTCCATTGGTGAAATGTCCGTTAATAACCATATCCTGCCCCGGAATATAACCGGAACCGATAAACCAAGTGGGTTGAGTTACCGTAACATTTTGTGTGGGATTGTTGACCGTGGCTGCTGTAATGCCGCCTCCTTGTTCCCAAATATAGTAATCAGCCCCAGATATACGAAGAGAAAGGTTTGCAGAGTTGCCAAAAATTACCGTGTCGTGTGGCGTGACATGCACATCAGGCAAGGGTTGCACTGTTAGAGTCAGTGAGATGCTGCTGTCACAACCCCAAGATGTTTGGAAATGAATGGTGTCTCGTATGATGCCAGGAAGTGCGGTTTGCTCTTCGGAAATATAGAACCCGAAGTCAGTGAATGAATTGCCTTGGCAGACCACACAGTTTTGATGAGTGTGTGATTCTTGGTGCACAATAATCGTTATCGTATCCAAATTGGGTAAGATATGCCGGCCGGGGGTATTATAGGTGATTCCTTGAAGACTACCTTGATGAAAATATTGATATGTATAGGGCATATCCGATGAACAGACATCAATGGGAATATTCGAATGATTTTGTGCTATACCCCAAGAGGGAATAAGCAGGCAGGCGATGGTTAGCCACAAAAATCGCTTCATAATGGAGCAGGTTAATCAAAATTTAATGGTGTGGTTTCAAAGGAAACCGGTGTTTCATTGCAGCCGGAGGCATCGCCCGAGTATGCCGACGGAATTGGGAAGTAATAACCGGATTTAGAGGTTTTATTCTCAGAATTGGCTACCGAATAGTATGGGAGTTTCGGGTCGCTATATACTTTCTTCATGAATAGTCCAAATACAGGCATGGCTGTGCGTGCGCCTTGGCCAAGGGCTGTGCTGCGGAAGTGCGCGGCGCGGTCCTCACAACCCACCCAAACGCCACAGGTGAGCAAAGGCGTGTAACCCACAAACCAACCATCCGACTGGTTATCCGTGGTGCCGGTCTTGCCCGCCACAGGGAAGTCCAACTTGTATTGGCTTCTTAGTCTGCCACCGGTTCCGTAGTCC
>DGGS01000022.1:0-10612 GCA_002392325.1 Bacteroidales bacterium UBA3868 | reverse complement strand
TTCCGTAGTCCACCACACCTTGCATCAGTCGCACAGTCTTGAACGCGGTAATGGGGTCGATGGCATCGTTTGTCTTGGGTAACCGGTTGTAAATGACATTTCCGTCCTTGTCGCAGATGCGGGTGATGAAGATGGGTTCCACATATACACCCTGGTTCGGGAAACAATTGATGGCACCTACCTGCTCATATAAGGTTAACTCGCAGGCACCTAAGCAGATGGACGGAACCGCTGGGATGTCAGAGGTCATGCCCATGTTGCGCACTAAGGCAATCACGGCTTCAGGACCGTAGCGTTTCATGAGGTAGGCGGACACTTGGTTCAAAGAGAATGCCAACGCCTCTCGCAGCGGCATCATCTCTCCTTCACGGTGTGCGCCGGAGTTGCGCGGAGTCCATGCGCCACCTGGTGTCTCAATGGTTACCGGCACATTGGGCACCATGGTGCACGGGTCAAACTCACCACTCTGCATCGCCACCGTATAGACATACGGTTTGAAGGTGGATCCCACCTGCCGCTTTGACAATTTCACATGGTCAAATTGGAAATATTCATAGTTGGTGCCGCCCACATAGGCCTTCACATGTCCGGTTTTGGCTTCCATGCACATCAATCCGCACTGCAGGAATGACTTGTAGTAGCGGATTGAATCAAAAGGTGTCATCACCGTGTCTTTCGCTCCTTGATAGGAGAATACGGTCATCGGCACTTTCTTGTTGAACTCGGCTTTGATCTGCTCGTCGCTCATGCCGGCATCCTTGGCGCGGTCATATCGCTCGGAACGCTTGGCCGCACTCCATAAGATACGATTGGTCTGTTCTTCCGACAAATTGACGAACGGAGCATTCTTGGCCCCCTTGATATGCTGGAAAAACAACGGCTGCAGGTAGTCGCAGACATGTTCCTTTACCGCATCTTCCGCATGCTGCTGCATTCGGGAGTCAATGGTGGTGTAAACCTTTAATCCGTCGCAGTAAAGATCATAATGGGAACCGTCTTTCTTGGGATTGTTGGCACACCACTCTTTTAGCAGCATACGCAGGAACTCACGAAAGTAGGTGGCCTTGCCCGCATAGTGCGCCTGTGACCGGAAATTGGTCATGTCAATGGGTATTGCCTTGATGGAATCGAATTGATTCTCATTGAGATATCCATATTTTTTCATTTGTCCTAACACCACATTACGACGGTCAATGGCGGCTTGATAATGCCTTCTCGGACTGTATTTGGTGGGTGCTTTCAACATGCCCACTAACAGTGCTGCCTCTTCGGTGTTGATTTCGGCTGGGGTTTTGTCAAAATAGGTTCGGGCGGCCGACTTGATACCCACGGCCTGATTCCCGAAATCAACGGTGTTGAAGTACATGGCCAATATCTCATCCTTGGAGTATTTGCGTTCCAATTTGGTGGCCACCACCCATTCTTTGAATTTGAAGAAAACCAGTTTCACCTTGTTTATCTTCTGGTCGCGCGGGAACAGGTTCTTGGCCAACTGCTGGGTGATAGTGCTGCCGCCGCCCTTGTGGTGGAAGGTGAGCACACCGCCCGCCACACGGAACAAGGCGCGCATATCCACACCGGAGTGCTTGTAAAAACGCGAGTCCTCCGTGGCAATCAAGGCATCCTTTAACGATTGTGACAAGTCGCCGTATCGGCAGTTGGATCGGTTCTCCAAATAATAGGTGCCCAGCAATTCGCCGTCTTCAGAAATCACTTCGGTGGCCAAGTTGGCTGAAGGATTCTCCAATTCAGAGAAAGAAGGCATATATCCTATCCATCCCAACGATATGAGGATGAACAGCAAAAAGATGATGCCGAAGAAGGCGGCATAACAAATCCAGAACCGCTTGATCCAGATGGATTTTGCGGGACTGCTCTCAGTGTCTTGCCGTTTGACCTTTTGGTTTTGTAATGTGCCCTTATACATAGTTGAGGTATGGGTGAGTGTTTTATATTCGAATTTGGGTTACTGTGCTGTTACGGATGTTCCGTTTCCGGATGTGGTGACGGTGGCACCGCTATACAAGCCGTGCCAGTTGGAACCGCCGCTGATGGATGGTGAGGTGAAGTATGTGTAGGTGCCGCTTTGGATGGAGGGTGAACTGACATAGACACCGGAATTGACATGGGTGTCCTCCGTGCCGTTCGTGCCTCGGGGCAAGGTGACATTGTCAAAACCGCTGCCGCTGAAGGTCGGCCACTTGAATGTGAGGATGTTGGTGGCACTGCTGTTTTTTAGACAGAAGCCGTTAGTGGCTAGCGTGCTGCCCCCGCCACCTCCACCGCCGGGCCATCCGCCACCGCCACCGCTGCTCAGGGTGACTCCCTTTTGGCCGGTCACGGAAGGCGTGGCCTCGGTGGTACCCATGTTACCGCCAATCAGCACAATAGTGCCTCCGGTGATGTAGAGTTTGCCACCATGGTCGCCGTTATCATCAATGGCCACTTCAGTGCCCCGCACAATCACAGTGCCGCCGCTGATGTCAATGCGCGTGCCGTTGCAGTCCATACCGTCGTTGCCACGCGCGTATGCCCACACATGACCTCCCGTAATCTGGATGTGACTGTTCGCGTTGATGGCGTCATCGTAGGAGTTGGCCTCCACATAACCGCCGTTGATGTATAAACTGGCTTTGGTTTCAATGCCTTCGCCTGTGGTACTGCCGCTGGTTTGTGAGCAATAACTCTGCAAGTGGCCGCTGTTCACGGTGATGTTGCCTTCGATTTTCACGCCTTTGGGCAACCCTTTCCAATAGTCGGAACTGCTGCCTCCGCCGCCAGGCCAACCGCCGCCGCCACCACTGGAGGCGTTGACAGGTGCACCGCTGGTGGTAACATAGACTACAGTCAAACTATCTGCCATACCCGTGGTGCCCACGGTAAGCGTGCCGTCGGCCACAAGACCTCGTCCGCCCTTGCCTGTGCTCGTGCCGCTGAAACCGCCGGAGGTGATGACAATGTTGCCGTCCGCTTTCAAACATGCCGGCGCAAAACCGTCCGTACAGGAGGTGCCGGTGCCCATAACAGTGAACCCGGCAGCATTGGTGGAAGTCACCACTTTGCCGCCTGTTTGGGTGTAGTTGCCATCACAGCTGATAGCACGTCCGCCTGCGGTGGCCGTGATAGTACCGCCACTGATGTTCAGATTTTTGTTGCTCTTCAAACATACGGAAGCATAACTGTCGTATGTGCTGCCCGTTACAAGGTATTTGTTGCAGGCACCCGTGGCTGTGAGGTTTATAATACCTCCCGTAATCGTGATGCTGCTGTCGCTGCTGATGGCCTTGCCCCCGGCGTTGTTGCTGGAACAAACTACAGTGATGCCGCCGCCTGTGATGAACAGGTTTCCGCCAGTCTTAATACCGGTGCAGTATGAGAGGTCCACACCATCGTCAGTGGTCTCGCTTACATATGTGCCCGTGGCATTTACGGTAGTCGTACCACCGTTGATGAACATTTCCTTGCCGCTCTTGATGCCCTTGCTCTGGTCACCGCTGTTGTTCACGGTGATGTTCCCGCCATTAATGGTGATGATACTGTCGCATTTCAATCCCTTGGCATCAGCAGTCGCCACATTAACCGTGACGCTGCCGTTGTTGATCTCAATGTGGCCGGTGTCTCCGTCCACGCCGTCACCAGAGGCGGTGATGTTGAGCGTGCCACCATTCAGGATGAAATAGTCACAATGGATACCGTCGGCTACGGCGGAAGAAACCACGATGGTGCCACTGTTGATCTGCACATAGTCGTCACTGTGGATGCCGTTGCGCTTGTTGCCAGTCACCGTTAAAGTGCCACTGCCGTTGAAAATCAACTCGCTTTTGCTTTGCAAAGCCGCTTTCTTGGGATTTGCGGATCCGTCTGTTAGATAGTTCTGCGAATTGTTGGCCAAGACAACAGTGGTCTTCTTGTCCACTAACACATCGATGGCCGGGCCTTCGCTGTTGGTGATATTCACACCCTCCAGCGACAGCGTGAAACGCTTGTTAGGAGTTATGTACAAATAACCGTCGGAAGTACTTCCCGACAAGTGGTAAACAATGTCCTGAACGGTGGAAGTGACCGTAACTGTGACTTTTGCGCCATTGTTGGTTATGGAAACACCATTGTTGGCGAACGGATTGACGATGTTTACATTGTCGCCGTTCCAAGTGATGTATATCTCATCCCCGCTCATTAAACTGTCATCACTAAAGGTGATACTGTCCACATCGCTGGTCGGGAATGTCATATAATCGTTTTGATAGGAAAAGACGGACACATTTCCCAAAAAATGAATGCTGTCGATTTCGGAAACGGATTTTTCAAATACCACATTGTTCCCATGATACAAATGCAGAATCTCCTGCGCATGCAGGGAGACGGCGAAAAGGATGGCGATGGTAAAAACGATGGTCTTTTTCATAATTTGCTGATTTTGAAAGTTTTACCATCGATTTTCAACAGATATAATCCTTTGGAAAGATTGTTCATGGAAATAGACTCTTCGGAATGAGCGGTTCCGGTAAGCACCAGCCGCCCGTCCAGCGCATAAATCTGATACGGAATGTCCGTGTAGTGTTCTGAGCTGATTCTTAAATAGTTGGTGACAGGGTTGGGGTAGATTCGGATGTCGGAGGTCTCCAATGTTTCCACCGAAGTGATATGGTCGAACATCACTTTTTTGATATCCGGGATGGGAAAAGAGTAGGGTATGCCATTGCCTTCGTCAACCAGCATGAAACCGTTGTCAAAATAAATCTTGCCAGCATCGCTGACGGTGAAAGTCTGCGTGCCGGAATTGAAGAACTGAATTTCCACATCAGTCTGCGCATGTCCGAGCCAAATGATGCTCAACAGAAAGAAAATACAGAAGGTTTTTCTCATTATAAAAGGGTCTTAATAGTTATTTAAGGTTAAAGTAGTAATCGTTATTTACAATGCACAATTATTCAAATTAAAAAGTGCGCAAATATATAAAAAAATCATAAAGTTTCTTTATTTAGGGAAGAACGAAAAACATTATTTTGTTAGTATGAAATGCCAAATAAATCATCATTTTTGGGGATGCTTCGGTAATTTTATTGTGCTCATATTTGCATCGTAAAAGGATAATTAGATTTTGTTTTGTAAAATATGGATAATCAATCTGTTAAACTTGTTGATATGCCTTCCGGTTCGCAGTGTGTGATTGTGCGATTGAGCGGACACGGCGGTTTCAGGCATCGTTTGATGGAACTGGGTTTCGTGCGAGGCGAGAAAGTCCGGGTTATCAAGAACGCACCCTTGCGCGACCCTATCGAATATGAAATTATGCAGAGCCATGTCTCTCTACGCCGGGTGGAGGCGCAGCATATTGAGGTGGTGCCCCTGACCGATGAGGTTGCCGACAATTACACCTTCAATGGTACGCTGACCGAAGACGCGCAGCGCATTCTTGGCGAACATGGCAAAACCGTTAATGTGGCCCTTGTGGGCAACCCGAACTGCGGAAAGACATCCTTCTTCAATCACGCTACCGGCATGCGTGAGAAGGTGGGCAACTACAGCGGCGTGACTGTGGATTCCAAACTGGGTGTGTTCAAATACAAGGACTACACCATCCGCATTTTTGACCTGCCGGGCACCTACTCGCTTACCGATTATACCCCTGAAGAACTGTATGTTCGCGAACATATCTTCAACAATCACCCCGATGTGGTCCTTAACATCGTGGATGCCTCCAATTTGGAACGCAACCTCTTTCTCACAACCCAGCTTATCGACATGAATGTGCCCATGGTAATGGCGCTGAACATGTACGATGAGTTGGAAAAAAACAACGACACGCTTGATGTGGAGATGCTCAGCAAGATGCTCGGTTTCCCCATTGTGCCTACCGTCTCTTCCCGTGGAAACGGCATTGAGGATGTGATGAAACACATTGTGGATGTGTATGAAAACCTGGAAGCCAACACCAAACATATTCACATCAACTATGGTCAGGATATTGAGAAAAGCATTGATGTTCTGAAAGATATCATAAAACAAGATGCCGATGTGGATAGCGAGTATCCGGCTCGCTATGTGGCCATCAAACTGCTGGAGAATGACCAGACCACTCTGAAATCCATCTCCAATCATGCGGAAATAGAAACCTTGAAAAAAGTGGCCGCGGAACAGCGCGCCTTGTTGGAAAAACGATACAAGGAAGATGCTGCCACTGTGATTTCCGGTGCCAAGTATGGCTTTATCAGGGGGGCACTGGCCGAAACCTACACCATCGGCAAGGATCGGAGCAAACAACGCGCTTATACGGTTGATAACCTCATTACACACAAATGGTTAGGGTTCCCGATTCTGATCTTCTTCCTGTTTTTCATGTTTCTGATGACCTTCATCCTCGGCGCCTATCCGCAGGAATGGTTGGAGATGTTTTTCGGTTGGTTGGGCAATGTCACCGACAAACTGATGCCCGACGGAATGTTGAAGGATTTGGTGGTGGATGGTATCATTGCCGGTGTGGGCGGAGTCTGTTCATTCTTGCCGAACATCTTGATACTCTTTTTCTTCATCTCCATTTTGGAAGACACCGGATATATGGCACGCGCTGCGTTTATCATGGACAAACTCATGCACCGGATGGGACTTCACGGCAAGTCGTTCATCCCCTACATCATCGGTTTTGGGTGTAGTGTGCCAGCCATTATGGCCACCCGTACATTGGAAAACAAAAAAGACCGGATTCTGACCATTATTACGGTTCCGTTCATGTCCTGCTCAGCGCGACTGCCCGTATATTTGCTGCTTATCTCAGCACTTTTCACTACCAGTCATGGCATGCTTGTGACGGGAGTTTACAAGGGACTGATTCTGACCAGCATCTATCTGGTCGGCATCGTCATGGCCATCCTCACCTCCCTGCTGATGAAGAAAATAGCGTTCAAACACAATTCCGACCAATTTGTGATGGAATTACCCCCGTATAGGATTCCGACTTTCCGCAATGCGGTGATTCACATGTGGGATAAAAGTGTGCAGTATTTGAAGAAGATGGGTACGGTGATCCTCTTGGCCACGATTATTATTTGGGCGTTGGAGTACTTCCCGCAGCATAGTCCGCAAATAGACCGGTACACCGCTCAAATTGAGCGGGTGGAGGCCGACACTACGCTTGCGCAGGCCGACCGTGAGGCACAAGTGGCCCAACTTGAGTTGGACCGCTCTTCTGTCCAGACTGAGAACTCCTACCTGGGCCGCGTGGGCAAAGTGATTGCTCCGGTGTTCCGCCCGCTGGGCTTCGATTGGAAGATGAGTGTCTCACTGCTGACCGGTTTCGCTGCCAAAGAAATTGTGGTTTCATCTATGGGTGTGCTTTATCATGCTGACACAGAAGCGGATGAGAATTCTTCTGCGCTCAAGGCCAGCATCCAAGCGCAGACTTGGACTTCCGGCAAACTGGCAGGACAGAAAGTGTTTACCCCATTGGTGGCGTATGTCTTCATGATTTTCATCCTGCTATATGTGCCATGTGTGGCTGCCGTGTCGGCGGTTTATAAAGAGGCGGGCGGCAAATGGGCACTGTTCTCCGTGCTGTTCAACACCTCCCTGGCATGGATTGTCTCTTTTTTGATTTATCAGATTGGAATGTTGCTTTAAAATGAAAGATATGAAAAGGAATCAAAAGGAAAAAACTATGACGATGAACCATGACAATGAACTAGTTTATAGTCAAGTTCATAGTCATAGTCATAGTCAAGGTCAAGTTCATAGTCAAAGTCATAGTCATAGTCATAGCCATAGTCACTGTCATGATCATGGACACAGTCATGGCCACAACCACAGTCATGTCATCACAACCCTGAACCGTGCCTTTATTATTGGCATTGCGCTCAATATCTTGTATGTGTTGGCGGAGGCCGTTGCCGGTTTGTGTTACCATTCGTTGGGTTTGCTCTCGGATGCGGGACACAATCTTACCGATGTGGCGAGCCTGGTGCTGGCGCTGGTGGCCTTCAAACTCGCCGGAGTGGTGGCAAATCGCCGATATACTTACGGATACAAGAAAAGTACGGTTCTGATTTCCCTGCTCAATGCGCTGGTGTTGGGCGTGGTGGTGGTGTTCATCATCATCGAAAGTGTCCAAAAACTCATCCATCCCGAACCCGTGCAAGGTTTGACTATATCCGTTGTGGCTGCCATTGGCGTGTTGGTTAACGGATTCACGGCATGGCTTTTCATGAAAGATCAAAAGAGGGATTTGAATGTGAAGGGCGCTTATCTGCACATGCTGGCCGATACGCTGGTTTCTATAGGCGTGGTGGTGTCAGGCATCGTGATCCATTTCACCGGTTGGTATAGTATTGACCCGCTGATTGGATTGGCGGTGGCTGTAGTTATCATCTTCGCTTCGTGGGATTTGCTTCGCGACAGTTTGCGTTTGGCTTTGGATGGCGTTCCCGCTCAGATTGATGCGGACAAGGTGCAGGAAATGATGGCGCATCATGATGGAGTGAAAGAGGTGCACCACCTTCATATTTGGGCTCTAAGCACCACAGAAAACGCGTTGACCGCTCATGTGGTGATTGAGGATGTCGCCGAGATGGAATCAACGAAAGAGCATCTGAAGACGCAGTTGGCTGAGATGGGCATTGCGCATGCCACCTTGGAATTTGAAACCCTGGAGTCGCATTGTTGCGGCGAATGTAAATAACTATGGTGCAGACAATAATAGTAGCGATTATCGTGTCTGCGGCAGTAATTGCAGCGGGATGGCGCATAGTGAAACGGTATCGTCACCGCAATGATCCCGGATGTGGGTGCGGCTGCTCCGGATGTGGCGGCGGCTCGTGCGAGGGGTGTCGTTATCAGCAATAATTAGAAATACTCTCGCATCATTGCCGATGCGATTTGTGGAATATTGGGACTAAACAAATGGTTACTTTATAACTGCCAATCAATGGGTTCTTTTCCCATCTGTTTCAGTAGTTCGTTAGTCTTGGAGAAGTGTTTGCAGCCAAAGAAGCCGCGGTGTGCGGACAGGGGGGAGGGGTGCGCGGCGGTGAGCACATGGTGCTTGCTTGTGTCGATGAGCGCGCGCTTGTTGATGGCAAAGTTGCCCCACAACAGGAAAACCAGTCCCTCTTTTTGCGCCGAAAGCCTTTGTATGGCACAGTCGGTGAAGGTCTCCCACCCGTGCCCCTGGTGCGAGCCCGCCGCATGCTCACGCACAGTGAGCGTGGCGTTCAACAGCAACACGCCTTGCTTGGTCCATTTCTGCAAATTTCCGCTCCGGGGCGTCACAAATCCCACATCATCACTCAGTTCCTTAAAGATATTAATGAGCGATTTCGGGAATGGAATGCCATCCTGCACAGAAAAACACAACCCGTGCGCCTGGCCAATCTCATGGTAAGGGTCTTGTCCGATAATAACCACTTTCACTTGGTCAAAAGGCGTGCTGTCGAATGCGTTGAAAATGCAGTTGCCCGGCGGGAACACGCGGTAATGCTTTTTCTCTTCAATCAGAAATTCTTTTAACGCGGCGAAATAGGGCGCCTGAAACTGATCCCAGAGGACGCGTTTCCAAGAAGGTTCGATGGTGGGGTTAATTTGGGACATTGAACTTTGACTTTGAACTATAAACTATAACTATAACTATGAACTATGACTATGAACTGTGATGGTGGTTAGGATTTTTGTTTTGGGACTTTTAAATTGAGTCTTTTTATCATTTCAGCCAATCTTTTTTCAATTGAATAAAGTTTATGAGTTTGATTATCTAATTGATTGTCGTTGATATAAAAGAGCTTGTTAGCGATGATTAGTTGAGTTTCAACTTCATAGGCGGATCCTAGACTTATTTGCAAGAAATGGGCAAATTCTTTCTCTGATTCTCGCGAGGCCTCCTCTGCAATGTTGGATGCGATGGAAATAGATGCTCTATGTAATTGATCAGCAAGACCAAATTTTTCGTGTGATGGAAAAGAACGGGTAAGACTATAGGTTTCTGTGACAAAAGTGACAGAATCAGTCCAAATATTATATTTTCTAAAGTTTCTCATGATTGATGAATTAAAAATAGTTAATGTGTTAATTGTATTTTTTGATTCCTATAGTTCATAGTTCATAGTCATAGTCATAGTAGCCCCTTCAGTGTTTAAAATGCCTTACTCCTGTGAATACCATCGCGATGCCCAACTCGTTGCAGGCCTTGATGGAATCCTCGTCGCGGACGGAACCGCCGGGTTGGATGATGGCAGTAACACCGTATTGTGCGGCCATTTTCACCACATCGTCAAAGGGGAAGAAAGCGTCGGATGCCAAACACAAGCCGGATGTGATGCCCTTGGCTTTGGCTTCCTCAAAGGCGATATGGGCGGCACCCACGCGGTTCATCTGTCCAGCGCCAATACCGGCAATCTTGCCTTCCTTTGCCACTGTGATGGCGTTGGAACGCACATGCTTGCAGATCTTCATCGCCAGGAACAGATCCTGTAATTCCGCATCCGTCGGTTTTTTATCGGTTACCACATTCAGCTCGTAATCTTCGGTGGACTTGTTGTCAATTGTTTGCTGCAACATACCGCCGCGAACGCTGATGAACATCTTGTCGTCGCCGTTCTCCAGGCTCGGGTCGAAGGTCATCAGACGG
>DGGS01000115.1 GCA_002392325.1 Bacteroidales bacterium UBA3868 | reverse complement strand
ACCAACTACTTTTGTCTATTATACCTTATTTATTGGCTGCACAAAGGCCGCCCATTACATTATTTGCGAAGCTCGAAGTTGGAGCCCAGATACACTTTTTTCACCATGGGGTCGGCGGCCAGTTCCTCCGCTGTGCCTGATTTGAGCACCTTGCCCTCGTAGAGCAGGTAGGCGCGGTCGGTGATAGACAAAGTCTCATGCACATTATGGTCCGTGATCACAATGCCGATATTCTTGTCTTTAAGCTTGGCTACAATGCCTTGAATATCTTCCACGGCGATGGGGTCCACGCCGGCAAAGGGCTCGTCCAACAGGATGAATTTGGGGTCAGAGGCCAGACAGCGGGCAATCTCCGTTCTCCGGCGCTCGCCACCCGACAGGTTGTTGCCCTTGTTGTGGCGCACTTTCTGGATGTTGAATTCCGAAATCAGACTCTCCAGCTTGTCGCGCTGCTCCTCCTTGCTTTTGCCACTGAACTGGAGGATGGCCTTGATGTTCTCCTCCACGGTGAGATGGCGGAAGACAGACGCCTCTTGGGGCAGGTATGCGATTCCCATCTGCGCGCGCTTGTACATGGGCAGTTCAGTGATGTCCTGATCGTTGAGGAATATCTTGCCGGCAAATGGTTTTATCAAACCTACAATCATATAGAAAGAGGTGGTCTTTCCGGCACCGTTGGGACCTAAAAGACCGACAATCTCCCCTTGGTGGAAATTGACCGACACTTCGTTCACAACTGTGCGGTTCTTGTATTTCTTTGTCAAACCTTCAGTCCGGATAATATTGTTATCTTCCATGCTAAATCCTTTCCGTCATTTCTTTCAGTTTCTCGAGCCCTTTGTTCATGGCCTGCTCCAGTGGTTTCTTGATCATGGGTTGCAGGAAGATGGGCGCATCCGCATCGGCTTCAATGCTTACTTGGCGGGCACCTCCCGTCTCTTCAATATGGAAAGTGGCCTTGGCCGAAATCCCTTTGTCACTGCTGATCTCATAGACAAGATGCGAAAAAGGGCATTGCTCGGTGAGGCGCATGCTGCAGGTGATCATGCCGGCAACGGTGAATTGGCAGCCGTCTTCCAGCGTAGTCCAGTTGGTCACTTGCGGGATGGCCGGCGCATGGTCCAGGTGGGCGAATCCGACCAGTATGGAGAAGATTCGTTCGGCGGGCGCCGACATGGTTACAGGGTTACTTGAGATTTTCATAGAAATTTTTTATTGCGTGCAAAGATAACTCTTTTTTTGTACTTTTGCGTTTTCAATACATTATTAACTAAAACCTTTGCTGCTATGAAAAAGTTTTTACAAGAATTCAAGGATTTTGCCATGAAGGGCAATGTTATGGACATGGCTATTGGTGTGATTATCGGTGGCGCATTCGGCAAGATTGTCACCTCTCTGGTGAACGACCTTCTGATGCCGCTGGTTGGCGCTCTGATCGGTAATGTGGATTTCACGACCCTTTCCGCCACGCTCCGCGCCCCGAAATTGGGCGAAGGTGGTGAGGTTATCAAAGAAGCCGTAACGCTCAACTATGGTAACTTTATCCAGACAACCGTTGACTTCCTTATCGTGGCCCTGTGTATCTTCGGCGTCATCAAGCTGATCAACAAAGCCACTTCTTTGGCCAAGAAGAAAGAGGAAGAAGCTCCGGCTCCTGCTCCAGAACCAACCAAGGAGGAAGTTCTTCTTACCGAAATACGCGATATTCTGAAACAGAAATAATTGCCTACTACTATTAAATGTTGACCATTGGCCGTTGGTTGTTGGCAGTTTTCTGCCAATGGCTAATGGCCAATGTTTGTTCCTTTTACCATGCCAAACACACCAACCCCAAACAGCACGCGCGAGACTTTCCACGACCACCCGGTTTATACGCTTTCTGAGATTGCTTTCAGCTTGCATAAGGTGGTGGAGAGAACCTATCCACAACCCTATTTCATCAAGGCCGAGATACTGAAACTCAATTTCTATCCGCACAGCGGCCATTGTTATCCGGAGCTGGTGGAGAAGGAGGGTAACACCATCAAGGCGGAGATGCGAGCCATTATATGGTCTGCCAATTACCAGCGCATCAACGACCGTTTTGTCCAGATAACCGGCAACCCGCTGAAAGAGAACATCAGCATTTTGTGTTTGGCAAGCATAGAGTTCAGTCCCAAGCATGGTTTGGCGCTGCATATTCAGGATATCGAGCCAACCTATACGCTGGGCGAGATGGTGAAAAACCGCAATGCGGTTATCGCGCGTTTGAAAAAAGAGGGCATTTTTGCCCATAACAAAAATTTGGAGATGCCGCTGCTTCCCAAACGCATTGCAATCATTTCGGTGGAAACCAGCAAGGGATACAGCGATTTTATCACGACGCTGAACAGTAACCGGTATGGCTATAAGTTTGAAACAGAGTTATTTCCGTCCATCCTACAAGGCGATAAGGCCATCGTGGGCATCACGGGTCGTTTGGCGGAGATTAAGTTGCGGCAACAGGAATTTGATTGTGTGGTGATCGTGCGCGGCGGCGGGGGCGATGTGGGGCTCAGTTGCTACGACGAATATGAGATGGCCAGTTGTGTGGCCACCTTCCCGTTACCCGTGCTAACGGGCATTGGACACTCCACCAATCTCAGTGTCACCGACATGGTGGCGCACACTTATAATATCACGCCCACAGATGTGGCGTTCGCCTTAATTGGCTATTTCCAGCGGTTTGATGAAAAACTGACCCAGATGTCGCAGGATATCGTCTTGAAAACAAAGGAATTGGTTATGCTCCAGCGCACATATCTGTTGAATATGGCCGCGGATGTGGCACGTTTGGGTAAAAACCAGATGAGCAACTCGAGAGACGCGGTTGTTCAAATGTCGGAGAAAATGAGGACACTGGTGCCGCTTTATTTCTCAAGACTGCATGAGCGGATTGGGAATGTGGAGGAGAAAATCCAGTTGTTGCATCCGGACAACATCCTGAAACGCGGATACAGTATCACCCGGTTCAAGGGCAAGGCGGTGTCTGATGCCTCAAAATTGAAACCTGGCGATGAGATTGTCACGCAAGTGTATAAGGGTGAAATGCGAAGCCGTGTGGAGAATTAGCTCCCCCTTTTCCAGAATCTTTCCGTAATATCTTCCCAGTCTTCCCCATTGCGGCGGTAGAGCCGCTGGTTCGTGGTCCTTTGCTTCAGACTGCCCTTTTCGGGGATGTAGGGTCCCAATTTCACGAAATCGAACAACATGGGGTGGGGTGGCATCTCATTACGGCCGGAGTACCAGCCGGTAAGCAACCCTGTCTTTTCACGAACATGTTTTGCAAGATTCTCAATGCAGGCAACATCGCGGTCGCCACCCATGAAGCACACGCAGGTGATGTTGTCGGCGTAGCGCGCCAACAACCGGTCCAAGGCATCAAAATCCAATACCTCACCAATGTCCTCGCGCAGATGCGGGCTATGGCATCCCTCACAATGGTTCGGGCAATGCGTGATGTTGATGGCCAATGTCACCTCGTCCGGGATCTCCTGGAAAACAATGTCGTAATTGTAGTATTTTAGCAATGGTACTGAGTTTTATATGGGGTAGGGGCGCAATGCATTGCGCCCCTACCCAAAACACGATGTTGTCAATTATCGTTTAGTTTAATTCGCTATCCACCTTTGCGTAGTATCTCTTCGCGGCTTCTTCCTGACGTGCGTGCGAGAAGTTGCTCACGCGTTTCATGTATCCGATGATGCGGGTAAGGTAGTCCACATTCTTGCTATGGCAGTGGGGACACTCTTTCAGATAGCGTTTGTCGATATGTCCGCAGTCGTTGCAGAGTGTGTTGGGAATGTTGAAGGTGAAGTAGTTACAGCCCTCTTTGGCGGCCACGCGCAGCAATTGGCGGTACTGTTTTTGTGACAGATGTTCGGCCAGGTTCATGTGCAGGGCCGAACCGCCGGTAAGGTGTGTGATGTAGTTGCGGCCGTGCAGTTTGAACTTGTCGATGATGTCTAAAGAGTCGTCTTCCACGATGTAGAAATAGCTGTTGTAGCAGTCGCG
>DGGS01000193.1 GCA_002392325.1 Bacteroidales bacterium UBA3868 | reverse complement strand
CGGAGGTAAGGAACATGTCTTCTCCATAGGTCTCTTCCACGCGGGACCAGCGGGGCTCGCGGGAAAGGTCGATGACCGGTCCGTAGCCGATGGTGCCGCCCTGCGCGGTGAGTTCGCTGCCAATCACGGCACCCACCTTTTCCACCAGCGCGGTGTCCCAGGTGGCGGCGAGGCCGATGGACGTGGGGAAGACGGTGGCGCCGATGGCCATGTGCCCGTGGGGCGCCTCTTCCGCGAATATCAACGGGATACCCAAACGGGTGTTTTTCCGGTTCCAGAGCTGCATTTCGTTGGTCAAATTGTGCGCGGCCTCTGGGGTCAGCCCGTTCTGTAATGTCTTCTGTGTCCACGGGTCGGCACGCATTACCGCCCAAGTGCTGCCGATATGCCTGGTTTGGATGGCATCCTTGAATTTTTCCGTCAAAACATATTGATTCCCAGTTTTTTCATAATACTCCCACCCCATCGTCATCACCAACTGACCGGCCTTTTCTTCCAAAGTCATCTTGGAAAGCAGGTCTTCAACCCTTTCATTCACAGTAAGATACGGATTTTCATACGGGTCGCATTGGCCGTTGCGGTTCAAGTCATTGTACGAAAACCCATTCGCCATCGTCTTGAACGCTACCGCAAAGGGTTTGCCCTTGGCACGCACAGATTTGGGCACCGTAACGATGACCGAATCGCCCGAAATCTTGTATTTTATAACAGATTTGTCGGCCAGCAGAACCATCTTCGCGCCTTTGGCGGGCAGGTTGCCATGCCAAGAGACAGTGGCCGGCATTGGTCCTTCGGGGCGCACGATGGCGTAGGTGGTCAGTTTATCTTTAGAAGCTGTAAACCAGACATTTTCATCATGGTATATCGGGGTATTGCGGGTATTATAGATGGCTTCGCCATTATTTTTCAACCAATTTCCTATTTCATCCAGAATCTTGGTCTCTTCCGGTTCTATGACGCCTTCGGGGGTAGGACCTACGCCCAGCAGCAGACTCCCGCCCTTGGCCACCACCTCTATCAGCGTGGAAATGATGACATCCGGACTTTTGAAAACGGCACCTGGCACAAAGCCCCAATCCTTGCTCAGCGGCATGCAGGTCTCCCACGGGTACGGCAGCTGTTTCTCGGGAATCATCTTCTCGGGTGTGCGGTAGTTCTCGTACTCACCGGTCACAGTACGGTCCACGATGATTAGGCCGGGCTGGTTGCGGCGCGCCATGCGGGCAATGTTGTCCATGTCAACATCTTCCTTCGGAGCACGCACCCAACCGCCATCCAACCAAAGGATGTCAATCTTACCATAATTCGATGTAATCTCATTTATCTGATTATAAACAAATTGCTTAAAATCATTCCAGCGTTGTGGATGGTTGGCGATGGTGTAATTCACATGCCGGTCGGGGGTGGCATAGCGGCTCCACCAATAGTCCTGCGAGTGCCAGTCGGGCTTGGAGAAATAGGCCCCGATCATCATGTTCTGGTTGCGGAAGGCCTCAAACACATACTTGGCCACATCGGCCTTGGGATGGTCGGCAAAGGGGCCTTTGGCGATGGAATAGTCGCTGTACTTGGTGTCATACATGGCAAAACCATCATGGTGCTTGGTGGTGAAAACCACATATTTCATACCCGCTTTTTTGGCGGAGGCGGCCCATTGGTCGGGGTCAAACTGCCTGGGATTGAATTCTTTATTGAGATTCCAGTACCATTGCTTGTAGGCGTTATAGTCCATGGTGCTGTCGCGCGGAATCCAGTCTTCGTCTTCAGAACATATCGACCACGACTCCACGATGCCGGGCACAGCGTATAGACCCCAGTGGATGATCATGCCGAACTTCAGGTCCTGCCACTGGTCGAGGTGCGCCCGCACGTTGGCCTCGCGGGGCGGCGTGTATTGGGCAGAGAGGTCCAAGTCGGGGTTAGCGTCAGCGGCGTCTTGCGAATAACCGGAGAAAAGCAACAGCAGAAGCGAGAATAAGAAATATAATTTTTTCATATCGTCATTTTAAACCGCAAAATTACACAAAAAAACGATAAAAATATTACCTTTGCACCCTCTTTTACTCTCTTACTCTTTTACTCCTTTCACCGTTTACCCTTTTCACCCCTACATGATCAACATCACCACCAAAATACATGACCAATTCTCCATCGAGTTCAAAGTCGGTTTTGCCGGCAGCGAGAAGGATATGGAGAGCAATTTCAAGGTGAATTCCTGGATTTTTATCCCGAACAGTATGGGAATCAATGCCTCCACCTACAGCAAGGAGCAGTTTTACCGTGATGTGAAGTCGAACATCCGCCTCATCACGCCCAATTATGCCCTTTCGGAATTGGTGGATGGTGCGGATTCGCCTCTGGCGCATGTGCGACAAGCCCTTGAACAATACCGCAAACAGCCCGCCAGCATTCACGATCTGGAATTCCAAGTCAAGATGTTCTGCGCCATTTTCAAAAGCGCCTTGCGTGACGCCTCCAACGGGATTCTGAAATCGGCACCTGCCGACATTCCCGCCTCTGCGCCGGCAGACATAACCGATGTTGTCACCCGCATCACCCGATCTTATCGCCAGCTGATTCAAGAATATGATGGAAACGAGTTTGTGCCTACCGTTTTCCTGCATGGCGACGAATACATGAGCCATCTTATCGGCATTCAGGCCGCACGACTGCTGCGTTTTATGGACACGCATCCGGAGCATGATTTCGGAGATGCCCGCCAAAAACTGCAACAGCTTATCCAACAAGAGATTGCATACAAAGAGGGCATGGGATACAGCCACATTACGCCCCATGATGACAAGGCCAACCAAGACCTTGTGTACAAGCACGGTCTGCTCAAGAAATACATCGAAAGCGCGTTGTATCTTAAAAAGGACACCACCAACGACGGCGCCGCCATGAAGGAAATCACCTTCAGCATCGCCGCCGGATTCGCCATGCTGGTGTCCACGCTCATTGCCTGGCCTTTCCAAAAGTATCTGGGCAGTTACCCGTTCCTCATTTTCATCATCCTGATTGTGGCCTACATGTTCAAGGACCGCATCAAGGATTTCGCACGCAACCTTTTCGTGCACCGGCTGAAATCCAAGTATTTCGACCACAAAACCACCATCCATTTCAAGGAAGAGGAAATTGGCTGGGTCAAGGAGGGCATGGACTTCATCAACGATGCCAAGACGCCCGACCGGGTGCTGGCCATCCGTAACAGAAGCGATCTGGAGGCGGACAACACCTTGCAGCAGGAGCGCACCATCCTGTACCGCAAGCAGGTCAGCATCAACACTCAGAACCTGCGCAACCATTACGAGTACCAGTTTGCGGGCATCAACGACATCATGCGGTTCCACATCCAGCAATACACACAGAAAATGGACGATCCCACCTTGCCCGTGGACTTGCTCACGGAGGATGGCACACTGCGGTCGGTGCCCACCTTGCGGGTGTATATCATCCATATTGTTTTGCAGTTCAGTCACAATGAGGAAACCGAGTACAGAGGGTTCCGCATCACAGCTACGCGCGATGGTATAGTGACATGCGAAGAGATGAAATAAATCCGCATGTGTATTTTTTGTATTTTCGCAGCCTATTTTGAAAAAACAATCATCCGAAAATATGAAAAAACTATCCCTTATCACCCTGTGCCTCTGCTGCTTCGGTCTGCTTTGCGCACAACCTATCAGCAAGAACGGCGGACTGACCGCTGATCAAATCAAGACCATCCAAAACTCGTACAAGGCCACCGGGGCCGACAAAGCCCTGCGCAACGCCATTGTCACCAACGACATCAATAAATTGGCGAAGAACTTCGACAACCGCACCGCCTTCGACGACCATTTTTCCAACGAAGTGCCCTCCAAGGCCATCACCGACCAAGCCTCTTCAGGCCGCTGCTGGATGTTCACGGGCATGAATGTGCTGCGTTCCAAAGCCATCAAAAAACACAATCTCCCCTCCGACTTCCAATTCTCGCAATGCTATACATTCTTCTGGGACCAACTGGAAAAATCGAACCTGTTCTTGCAAGCCATTTTGGACAACCGCGTCAAATCGATGGAAGATGAAACCGTTAAATGGCTCTTCCAGAACCCGCTGAGCGACGGCGGCCAGTTCACAGGAGTGGCCAACCTCATCACAAAATACGGTGTCATGCCACAAGAGGCCATGCCTGAGACACACAACAGCAACAACACCTCCCAAATCTCCTCACTCATCAAGTTGAAACTGCGTGAGGATGCCTTGGAGTTGCGCAAGATGGCCAACAACAAGAGTGTGACGGAGAAAATGCTGCAGGACAAGAAGATGGAAATGTTGCAGACCATCTATCGGATGTTGGTTTTCGCCTACGGCGAACCGCCTGCGGAGTTCACTTGGACCCAGCGCGATGCCAAAGGCAATGTGGTGAGCACCGAAACCTACACCCCGATGAGTTTCGCACAAAAGTTCATTGATGCGGACTTCAGCAAGTTCCACATGATCATGAACGACCCGACTCGCGAGTATTATAAAGTCTATGAAATCGCCTACGACCGCCATGTGTATGATGGTCAGAACTGGAAATTCCTCAACCTGCCCATGAACGAAATCGCCGATATGGCCATCGCCTCCATCAAGGACAGCACCAACATGTACTTCTCCTGCGATGTGGGCAAGTTCCTCGACCGCGACAAGGGTTATCTGGATGTCAACAACTACGACTATGGTTCACTATTCGGCACCACTTTCAACATGGACAAGCGTCAGCGTATCGCCTCGTACGCCAGCATGTCCTCTCACGCCATGACGCTCTGTGCTGTGGATCTTGACAAGGACGGCAAACCGCTGAAATGGATGGTGGAGAACAGTTGGGGACCCAAATACGGGCACAACGGTTTCCTCATCATGACCAACGAATGGTTCAACGAGTACATGTTCCGCTTGGTGGTGGAATCCAAATACATCCCGGCTAAGACCCTTAAACTTTTCGAGCAAACGCCCATCTTATTACCTGCTTGGGACCCGTTGTTTGCACCGGAGGAGTAATATGAGATGTGAGATTTGAGGTGTAGGGTGCAGGATTTAAGATTAGAAGAATAATGATTACCATAAAAAAAACAATGGAAAAGACATTAACAACCCTGATGATAATGGCACTGGCAATCGCCAGTTTCGCACAAAAAGCCGATGATATTTGCGGTATTTTCCATTCCGTGGACCCGTTTTCCAAAGAGGGTTCTCAATGTGAGATTTACAAAGCCGCTGACGGCACTTACGAAGCCAAGGTGGTATGGGTAGAGAACCCCAAAAAGAAAAATCAGTTGGGTCTGGTATTCATGACCAAATTGGTATATGATTCAGAAGCCAAGGAATACCGGAAAGGCAAATTGAAATATCCGGGCAAGCCTGGCACCTACAGCACTTTTATCCGCATGTCCGCCGACAAAAACACCTTGCACATGCGCGGCTACTTGGGAGCCTCATTCCTCGGCAAGACCGTTGACTGGCACCGCGAAAGTAAAGTAAGGGTGCAGAAATAGCGCATTTGTCTATGGGTTTGATGGCACACGGGGCAAACCCGCCTGTGATTCAGAATTCGTGTGGGCTAACACCATTATTGACCGCTGTGCGAAGCTGTGTCCCAAACCGGCGTCAGCATAATTTTTATATTATGGAAAAGATCATTATGATTATAGAAAAATCAAAAGACCATTTCGGTGCCTATGCTGAAAACTGTGATGGCATCTATGCGGCTGGAGATTCCATAGAAGCCGTAAAAATGGATACCGTAGAGGCCATTCGACTTCTGAAAGAAACCAAGCCAGAAGAACAATGGCCTTATCTTCTGAAGGACGATTATACCATAGAATGGAAGATTGATGTACCTTCTTTCCTCGAATATTATTCCAACTTTATGTCACTATCTGGCATGGAGAAAATGACCGGGATCAACCAAAAACAACTATCCAATTACCTCAACCACAAAGCAACCCCCCGTAAGAAACAGATAGATCGAATTCGGAACGGAATCCATCGCTTCGCCGAAGAACTTTTGAGCATTACACTTTAGGCATAGAACACCCTTAAGGCGCAGGTGACGCGTGCAATAGAACAATGAACGCACCTTAAACTGGACAAAGAAAAAGCACCACAATCCGTATGACTGTGGTGCTTCTGTTTTTCTAAAATTCCAAAAGCTTATTTTTTCTCTACCGCTTTTGAGTTGTCCACTTTCTGCCCTTGACATTTATGTTCCTGGGCTCCAGCACACTTGTGCTCGCCGTTGGCATGACCCTGGCATTTGTGTTCACCAGCGGCCTGGCCTTGACATTTGTGCTCGCCATTAGCGGCACCCTGGCATTTGTGCTGACCTTCGGCGTGACCCTGGCATTTGTGTTCACCAGCGGCCTGGCCTTGACATTTGTGCTCGCCATTAGCGGCACCCTGGCATTTGTGTTGACCTTCGGCGTGACCCTGGCACTTATGCTCACCAGCAGCCTGGCCTTGGCATTTGTGCTCTCCGTTAGCGGCACCCTGACATTTGTGTTCACCAGCGGCTTGGCCTTGGCATTTGTGTTGTCCGTCAGCGTGTTGGCATTTGTGCTCCGGCGCAGCGGTTGTCTCGGCGTGGCCACAGGTCCCGCTGTTCTTGCAACATGCGGGGAGTTTCTCACGCGCGGCGGGATCGGCCTTCACAGCATCCGCATTGTAACCTAATTTGCTGATTTGCTGACGCAACTGGTCAGGAGTGGTCTTCTTGGAATCGTAGTTGATCGTGATTTTTGCCGTGTTGGCATCGTATGTGTAATCTTTCACGCCCTTGAAGAACGGGACATTATCTTTGAAACGGTCAATGCACTTCTGACATTTGAGAGAAGCATTGGTTTGAATGGTAACGCTTTGCATTTGAGCGTAAGCACCCAGCGTCACAACGGCCATCAGGGCCAACAAGATGAATTTTTTCATTTTTCAGTATTTGATATTGGTTAATAATAAATTTCAAACTCTTTTATGACTCAAAAAAGGGTCTTGGGTTAAATCGTGCAAAAATACATTTTTTTAGCATATCCGTATATGACTCTATTTCAGGATACAACGGACACCCAAATAACCCATTATGCCCGTAATCGGAGCATATACCACCGTGGCGTCGAAATTGTCGCCAAAGGGATTCCGCGCATCCACAATAGGATTGGTTTGCTTATAGTTGAGCATGTTTTCTGCGCCCACATAGATTTCCCATCGGCGGAATTTCTTGGTTATCTGCGCATTAAGAATGCAATACGCTGGCGCATACTCCGGCAGCGAGCTGGCCGGGTTGGCAGACATGTCGGGGAGTTGTTGCGGACCGTTCACCTGCAATGTCACATTGAACTTCCATTTGTCATAACGGGTGCTGTAGTTAAGATTGACGAGTGCCTTGTGCGGACTCATCAAGTCCTTCTGCCGCATCTCTCCATTGCGCATATAACGCACATCATTGTATCGATAGGCCAGCAACATCTCGAAGCGTTTGAACGGCCAAAGGGTCACTTCAATCTGCGCGGAATGTGAGCGAGAACGGTTTCCATAACCATTGTAATCACCGTTGAGGGCATAATAATGTATTTCATGCACGTTCTGATCCAAATCCACAATCATCTGCTGCAAAAAATGCGTGTAAAAATAATCAATTGCCACAGAGCCCTTACCCGCGGGCATGTCAAACTGATAAACCATGCTTGCTCCCGCATTCCACGCCTCTTCGGGTTTTGGATGGCTGTCGAAACTAATGCTGCGAGAAGAAAACAACAACGACTGGTTCTCGGTGAAAAAATGGGCGTTTCGGTACCCTTTTCCCGCCGAAGCACGCACGGACAGGTTTTTTGTGGCCTGCCATTTGAGATGCACACGCGGAGTCCAGAACAACTGATTGATGCTCTCCCAATTATTCGAATGCTGTCTGTCGCGTACCATATTGTAATCCAAGCGCATACCGGCCATCACCACCAATTTCGGGTCAATAATGTAAGCATATTCGGCAAAAACACCGGGAATCAGATCATGATGATGAGGTCTGCTGTAGTCAATAAAATCAACTTGGCTTACATTCTGAAAATACTCATTCAAACAATCGAACTGCAGACTACCGCCCGCCGTTAACTTATGACGTTCCTTAGCGCCGAATTTATTGGAATACAACACATTAGCATAAACACTATGCTGATTTCCCTGATAATCCTTGGTTGATCCATAGTGGGAATTGAGCCAATGTCCGGTATAGGAAATAATCGTACCTATGCTCTCGTGTTCGCCATTCAACAGGAATCCGTTCTTGGTAATGACATCCAACCGCTTGTTGTCAGCGGTGAAACCATAAACCGGAATAGCCGGCATAATGCCATTCGGATGATATCCCATCTGCCCGCCGAATCGGTTGTCCCACACAAAACCGGCCATTGTACGGCCTTCCACCACCGGAGACTTATAATCCCATCGGTTCATCACATTGACCTGACGACTACGCGGCACATCCATGAAACCGTCCTTGTTCATATCCATTTTCGCAAACTGGTCGGCCAGGAAAACGAGGAAATTCGTGCTCGCCTTATCCTTTTTGCCTATTGGAATGCGTGTATTCATCGCCAATTCGCCTTTCCCCATCGAATTGGCGTAAAAATTCATGAAGAAGCGCTCCAAATTCGTTTCCGGTTTCTTGTAGTCAACATTAATCTGGCCGGTAATCGCTTCAAAGCCATTTACCACTGAAGAAGTTCCTTTCGAAAGACTGATTGACTCCATCCACGAGCCGGGGACGAACCCGAGACCGAACTGGTGCGCAAGAAGTCTGATAAAGGGCACATTTTCCAGCAGAATTTGGGAATACACGCCCGCCAATCCGAGCATGGAGATTTGGCGCGCGCCACTCACCGCGTCAGGAAATTCGGAATCAATGGCCACGCTGCTCTCAAAACTCTCGGCGAGGTTGCAACATGCGGCACGGCGGAGACCTTGTTGCGTAATCACCGTGGTAAGAATAGGTTGCGTGGAAATAAACGAACCGTCACGCCCCACCACACTCACTTCCGCCAGTGAGTGGGCATGTGACAGAAAAATGGTAACCTCATTTTGTGTCGGCGTGATCCAAAGCGTGTCCGGCTGATAGGTCGGGAAAGACACCACCAGGGAGTCGGATTTGGAGCGAGGAAGCGAAAACTCACCATTCGCATCCGAGTGCGTGCCCACAGCGGTGTGCAGCCACTGAAGGGCCGCCGAAGACACAGCGGTGGTGTCTCCTTGCTCATTCACCTCCAACACACGCCCCCGCAGAGTCTGTGCCCCTGCAAGACCACACATCAGTACAACAACCAACAAAAATAGAATTCTTTTTCCCATATTTCCAATTCACCTATTAAATCATTTTCACCTCATGTTCCCATTTCACCCCATTTACCTCATCAACCTCTTTCACCGCTTGTATCCTGAGACGCACGACCGTGTTTCTCTAATCTTCTTTCTTGTCGTAGTTATAGATTTCGCGGCAAAGCGCATCGTATTTCTGATAGATGTATTTTCTCCTTAACTTCATGGTCTGTGACAATTCCGCACCAATATTCCAAGTGTCTGGGACCATTCTGAAACGCTTGATTTGTTCATGATCAGCCAACGTCTTGTTCACTTTATCCACTTCTTTAGACATCAAGGCCATCACTTCTGGATGGTGGATAATATTTTCGCGGGATGTGGGCATGGACAAGTGGCGCTTTTTGAAGAATGCCTCAAGATTATCAAAAGAAGGTACAATAATGGCGGAGGCGAATTTCTCATTCTCGCCAATCACCATGACATTTTCAATGTAATTTGATTCGTGCAGCTTGCTTTCCACAACTTGTGGAGCAATATACTTGCCCAGGGAGAGTTTGAAGATTTCCTTCTTTCTGTCGGTAATTTTCAAATACTTGCCTTTCTCCAAACTGCCGATGTCACCTGTGTGGAACCAGCCATCCTCATCAATTACTTCCTTGGTATATTGCTCATCTTTGTAGTATCCTTTCATCAAGCAAGGGCCTTTGGTCAAAATTTCGCCATCATCGGCCAACTTAAATTCCACGCCACGCAAGATTTCGCCCACACAACCAATCTGAATGCTATTTCCTCTTGGATTGTTCACAGCAATAACAGGGGAAGTCTCTGTGAGGCCATAACCCTCATACACGCGGATTTTGGCGGCCACAAACAGACGGATTACCTTTTCGGGAATGCTGGAGCCACCTGACACTACGGTCATCTCGTGTCCACCCAAAGCCTCTCGCCATTTACTGTACACCAGTTTGTCGGCAATGTTGTACTTGAGCAGGTATAGTGGACGCTCACAATAGTAATCAAATTTGGTGGCAAAGCGGAAAGCCCAAAGATAAATATGTTTTTTGATGCCCTTTAGATTCTTGCCTGCCGCATACAGCTTGTCATACATCATTTCAAACACACGTGGGACCGCACAGAACCCATCGGCATGCATGTCGTGCATATCTTTGGCGATGGTGGCCAGACTTCCGGCATAATAGTGGCTTACGCCCATGTATTGGTAATGATAATTCACAATACGCTCATAAACATGACATAGCGGCAAGAAGCTGAGCATTTTACAATGATAGTCCAGATTCTGCAAATCTTCCACTATGGGCAAGAAATTGTTACAGATGTTACCATGCGACAACATCACACCTTTGGATTTTCCAGTAGTGCCGGATGTGTATATGATGGTGGCGATGTCATCGGTAGATATGGTTCTTTTGTTTTCCTCGATCACGGGTTCCCATTTTTCGCGATTCAGGCGACCAAGTTCAAGCAACTCTTCCAGAGAGGGAACATTGTTCACCTTATCCACACTATACATCAAGGGGTGTTGCTGGATATCGGGAATTACAGGCTCCACCCGTTTGTAAATGGATTCAATGCCGAACACGATGCACTTGCAGTCGCAATGGTTCAGGATATGGCGGTATTCTTCCGGATTAAGGGTCGGATAAACAGGCACATGCACCATTCCGGCCAGCATGATGCCCATATCCAAGAAATTCCATGCCGGACGGTTACGCATGATGGTGACAATCTTATCGCCCTTTTGGAAACCGAGTTCCAAAAAAGCGCAAGCGAAATTGTGGGCATAATCCACATATTCGGGGATGCTGTAGGTTACCCAACCGTTGCCGTCATCTGTGCGTTTGGCAAAGAAATCGGGCTTCTCATATTTTTCGGAAATGACATCCAGAATGTCAAATATACGAGTAGGTCTTATAGCCATAACTAATTGATTTTATCAGAAATAAGGTACTTGTTTCGATCGGAGCCGTTGCGGGCGATAAGTTCGCCCAGGAATCCTGCCAGGAACATCATGAATCCGAGCACCATAGCCAGCATGGCGATGCCGAAGAGCGGTTGGTCCATCACCTGGCGATAAGGCAAACCATGGGCCTGATGCACGAGTTTGGCAATAATCAGCCAAATGGCACATACAAAACCGACCAAAAATGACAAACTGCCCCAAACGCCGAATGCGTGCATCGGTTTCTTGCCAAACTTGGTCATGAATGTGATGGTCAGCAGGTCCAGATAGCCGTTCACAAAA
>DGGS01000044.1 GCA_002392325.1 Bacteroidales bacterium UBA3868 | reverse complement strand
AAAACACCCACGGATGCCGCTTGAGGACGCTTCTTTCACGTCCTTTCTTTAAGATTATCTTTTCCATATCATCTTTTAACACTGTAAACCATGCCACAGTTTTCTTCGTCGTTTAACGGCGCACCATCGCTTGTAATGACGATTGACAACGGCACCGCCGTATATTTACCTGGGAACGCCGCAGTAACAATCCGCAACACCACGCCCTCTTTACCCTCTTCTGTGGCGGTCGCTTTTGCCGTGCAGTTAATACGCGTTTTGTCTGGCAACGAGCCTGTAATAGTGGCAACACCTGTGTCTTTCACAACAATCTTCAGAAAAGCAGGCTCTACTTTCGTCACAGGCCTAAGCGTCCACGCCGGTAGGTCGGTCACCCCGTGACCGCCGTCTTCCATCGCGTCAAAGCCAAACTGGTATGTGCCTGCGCATTTCGCCATCAACCCATGCGCTTCTGGGTTTATCCACTTCGCCCCGCTCTTTGAATATACATCCTTAGCAAGCATCATCACGCACCCATCATCGTCGGCCTCCTCAGGTAGGGTGGTCGTCCCACGACCGCCGAATTCTCCTCCCGACAACTTTGCATGCACCATCGTCGCCCCGTCGCACACTGTCGCATTTACCTGTAACGCCTCACCCGTCTTGAGTCCAGCGCTCGCTTCAAGCGTAAACGCATCGCCTTCTGCAAACTTCGCCCATGACGCCATGCTGAAGCTGTACGTCTTCTTCGCCGTCTTGACCGAGGCCGAAATCTTGCCCGCCGCCGTGGCTGTGAGCGTAATCGTCCCTCCGATGTCGCATGTGTTGGCGACGCCGTTCGTCGGATCGCTCGGCGGGAAATAGACGCATCCGTCGAATGTTCCAACGACCGAGTCAGGCAACGCCTTGATTTCAATCTTCACCGGTTCGCCATCCGCCGTTTCAAGATCCAGCGTCTGCGCCTTAGTCGGCACACCCTGTAGCACACCCGGTAGGGCGGTCGTCCCGCGACCGCCGCTTACCCACTTCAATCCCGCTGGCAGTGTCTTGTGCGATTTCAGGTTGTCAAGCGGCGCGCCGCTCTGCGAGAACGCGACGCCCACGTAGCCGATGATCGTGTCGTACGGTGCGACTGTGAGCGTGGTGCGCATGATCTTCGTGTCCGCGCCGCTTCCGCTCACAAGAATGAGGTCGTATGTGCCGCTCAGTTTCGCACGGCCGCTCAACGTGCCGGTCTCCTTGTCCCACTCCATGCCGTCCGGGACGCCGAACGCATCCCATCCCGCCGCGCCGGCGATCACCGTCTCGCCGCCCGCACCGACGTTGATTCCATATCCCGCGTCAGGACTCGTTCCCGGCTCCGGCACATACTTCACCATGTTAGTCACAGTGGTGTAGTGGTGTACTTCGTTGGTAACGGTCAGATAATGAAACACCTCGTTGGTAACGGTCGAAAACACGTAATTGGTAATGGTGGAATAAACATAATTGGTGACTATTGGAGGTTCAACTGATTTTAAGTTGCCGCTGTCGGGAATAATGTTCTCACGTGAAAATTCCTCGCCCAAATAAGCACCATATTTGCCATTGAACGAAAGTTTTTTAATTGCTGATTCCCACGAATTGGAATACTGTGCAGGATAATAAAACTCTTCCGTGTGCCAAAGGATGTCTTGGATTGTATCCATAGCGACATCAGTTGGATGCTGACCTCCTGTTGATCTTTCATACCGCAACATCGGAACATTCCCACCGAGCACCACCAGTTTAAACGTTCCACACCCTCTAAACAATTTCCCCTCCATGTTATAATCATAATAATAATCATATGACGTGCCAGGATAAACAGAAAAACATGCAGCGAAGTTAGAAACAACTATCGACTCAACATTTGTTGCGCACCAAAATAACCTGTTGTTTGAGTCAGAATTCAATCGCCAATTAACATCAAGTGTCGGCACATAAAGTGTGCATGTCGACGCTCCTATAGAAACCGGCCCTCGATATTCCAGAATCTGATAATCACCATTTAGTTTTGTCCCAGAAGGCAAGAGGACTGCTTCGTCTGCGACAAATCTAATTGCCATCGCAGTTTTAGTCACAGTAGAATACTCGTAAAGCTGATATTCAATACCGCGATATTCATAAGTATCTGACCGACAAGCAATCGTCAAAGCAAATACGGCCATTACGCTTTTAATCATCTTTTTCATCGTTCATTCCTTTTCTTATAGGACTGCTTTCTTTTGGTTTTCTTTGAAACGTCGGTCAAGTAACAAGGTAATATTTACAACTTGATGCATCACTGTTTCTGAAAACAGATCATGTTGCAAGTCTTGGAGAATGACAACTTTGAGTATATCAAAAGCTGTAGAATAGACTTGCTGTTTCAACTCGCGTATACGATTAGCAATGTCTGGCAAAAAGCCACATAACTCATTGATGATACTCTCGTCATCTCCAAGTTGACGCGCATCCAGACCAGACTGCATAGCCGTTAAACGTACTGCTGGCAACATTATTAACCTCATTCGACATTCATACATCCGATATGCCAAATCAGGAATAAACAATCGCATAGATTCCGCAGAAAGAGCCTCTGATGTGGTATTGAATGACATTGCTTCTCCTGGGTTTGGTACAACTTTTGCAAGCAATTCACGCAAATTGCTGTTTGTCACGGCACATTCTGATAATCCATCAACCTTGAGAAACGATAAAACGTTCAATGCACCAACATATCGATCCTGAGCTATAACAGCCTTCCACAACATAGCCGCTGCATCCGCTCTTTTTTGGAATAATAACTCATCACGCCGTAAGCTGGAATCGACAGCCTTGTTCCGCAAACTTTCTTCCTTCGTTATCTTCACCTCAAAATTACGTTTGCTACGCCATACCAAAAACGTACCTATCCAACTCGCGATGGCAGCAAGCGATGGAATCACCACTGTTGTCACAATATTACTCACATCAACACCTCTTCCATTCCATGCCTCGGAACGACAAAGCTGCACGCCACTGCAAACGCCTCGCGGAAGCAGACACCTCTAGAACGCATACTATTCATTTCGATTGTCCCTCAGTTCGCTTTTCACCAGAACCTTCTGCAAGGAAATAACCGCCGGTCTTCTTGCTGCCACGACGCTCAATCTTTCCTGTCCGTTCAAGCTCGGAAAGATTCCGCGTC
>DGGS01000065.1 GCA_002392325.1 Bacteroidales bacterium UBA3868 | reverse complement strand
AGGGTGCCAACATCGCCGGTTTCATGCGCGTTGCAAAAGCTATGTTAGCTCAAGGTATCATCTAATCTTTTAGATTTTCCCGGAAAAGGCCACTCTGACGAGTGGCCTTTTTTTATATCTTTGCAGCGAAAAACAAAACCCAATGAAAGACATTAACGAGCACACCATCCGCGAACTCACCTTGAAGTTCATCAACCAGTCGGGCAAGCAGCAACTCTATGCCGAACGCACCATCTTGCAGAAATGGCCGGAGTTCATTGGCGAACTCTGCGCGGGGCAGACCGAGTGTGTTGCCATCAACCGCGGTGTGCTGAAAGTGAAAGTGAAAAACGCCGCCCTGCGTTTCGAACTCATAGGACGGAAAACCATGATTATAGAGAAAATAAATGCGGACTACTCCATTCCGGTGGTCAAGGATATCCTATTTTTCTAGATTGCGCCAGATGCGCCACGCCGTCTCCGCCTGCAGATGCAGCATTCGCAATCCGTTTTGCGTGCGGGCACCGTATTGTCTGCCTTTTTCAAGGAAAGGTGTAACTTCCGGATTATAAACAAGATCGTACAAAAAATGCGCCGGTGTGAGTGCTTCATAGGGCAAGGGCAGCAGCCGCTGTTGCTCACCCAGCGTGCCCACCGGCGTACAATTGATGATGAAGCGATACTCGCGCAGCACCTCCTCCGTCACTTCCCCGTAAGTGAGGTCGCCGCGCCCTGAGGTTCTGGACACCTGCAAAAAGGGAATTCCGCGCTGGCGGAGCACAAAACTGACCGCCGAAGCGGCACCGCCCGTGCCCAACACGAGCGCCCTTTCCGGCAGTTCAACACCCTCCAACGAAAGCGCAAAACCCTCTGCATCCGTATTATACCCCTTCAACCAAACCCCTTTCACCCTCTTTCCCTCCTTTACCAACTTCACCCCATGCACCTCTTGCACCTCATTCACCCCTTGTACCTCCTTTACCCTTTTCACCACATTCACCGCTCCAATAGCGGCCGCCTCCGGAGAAAGTTCATCCAAATAGGGCAAAATGCTTTTTTTGTAAGGAATGGTCACATTGAACCCACGCAAATCATGCTCAGAAAGCAGGAGTTGCGCCAAATCCGCGATATCCGGCAATTCAAACAACCGGTATTGGCAGTCCGTCAACGCCTCTTTCTTGAATTTTGCTTCAAAAAACAACTGTGAAAAACTGTGTTTCAGCGATTTGCCGATCAAGCCATAGGTGTTCATCGGGGTTCGTTTTCATCTTCGGGAGCAACCGTTTTTTCTTTCTTGGACGATTTCACTCCCTTATATATAAGATATAGTACAAAACCGATGCACAACCCCCACAACAGGATTTTCAGTTCGCTGTTGTATTTCTCGATAAGGTCCTGCTGGCCATGGGCAAAATAGCCCAAAAACGCCAGAATAGTATTCCAAAGCGTGGCACCGATGGCGGTAAACAAGGCAAACACGCCCAAATTCATCTTAGCCAGACCCGCCGGAATAGAAATCAGCTGGCGGATGGCGGGTATCAGACGGCCAATCAGCGTGGAACTCTTGCCGTGTTCAATGAAATAATCCTCGGCTTTCTTGACTTTCGCGCTGTTCAGCATCAAGAGATGGCCCACTTTGCTGTCGGCGAACCAATAAACGATAGGACGACCCAGGATCATAGCCAGAAAATAGTTCACCAGGGCGCCGACCATAGCGCCCAGCGTGGCAAACAGGATAACGAAAATCACATTCACCACTTTGGAGTCTGTCTTGTACAAAGCCGGATTGTCGCTGTTGCAGGCCTGGTAAGCCGCCGGAGGAACAATCACCTCGGAAGGGAACGGGATAAACGAGCTCTCAATGGCCATCAGGAGGGTGACCGTTCCGTAATTCAAATGGCTGTTGTACCAATAGATCACCTTATCGGTAATGGAGGTGTCCGCTTTTGCAACGGATTGGGGCGCAACCGTCTGCGCGAAGGCACCGGCACACGCAAAAACAAAAAGGAGGATGTATAATATTCTCTTCATAAGGGAATTAGTTCTCTAAAAAGGAATCCGGCGCATAACGGGCAATCAAATGGGCCACTTCGGGAATATTCTTCAAATCCGGATTAACATCAAGAAAATCGACATTCAAGCGCTGGTTATCCGTAAGCAAGGCCAACTCCAGATGCTCACACCCCTGCTCGATCTGCCCTTTCCTGATGAGCAGCATGGCAAGGAAGTAGTGAATGCTTTGCGCCAAAGATGGGTCATCCAGATAATTCTCGCACAATTCGATGCCCAGATCCGGATAATTATTGTAGCAGCAGTATTGGACAATAAAATCAAAGAATGGATATAAATTATTGTCCATCAAATTGATAGCCGTATAGCAAAGTTCCTTAATCTCCTCATCGTCATGGTCCGGGTTCAAGACATCAATCAGTTCCTCGATGGCGATGAAATCCTGGGGCACTTTCTGGAGATGGTCACGGAGAAATGCCCTTGCCTCGTCGAAACGACCCTGAATCTTGAAGACTTTCACAATGTCGGGGGTTACATAAGTGGCATAAACCGGGTCTTCGTCCCGGGCAGTCATAAAATACCGCATCGCCTTATCGTAATCCTTCAATTTGAAATAGCATCGCCCCAACTGCACATTAAACTGGAGCACATCGCTTGACCTGTTTGCCAGTTCAAAATATTCGATAGCATGTTCGTAATCCTCCATACCATAATATGATTCGGCGATGTTGACATATGCGAAAACATCGTTATCGTCCACAGACAACTGCAACTGGAAGGCGTCAATGGCGTTGGCAAAATCACCGATGCCGACATATGCCAGGCCCAAACCGCTCCACAAGCTGCCCGAAAGTGGCATCTCCTCGGTCATCACTTTGAAGAAATCCACCAGCAGACGGCGTTGCGGCTCACCCGTATCGGCAAAATCGACAAAGAGATTCTTGATGTCCTCGGCGGCATAACTGTCCAATTGGATAGCCCGGATGGCATGTTTAACCGCCTGATCCTTATTATTTTGCATCAGATACTCGTGTGTCAGCAGCAGATGGGTTTCCGGAATATCCTTATCCAGGGACAACGATTTCTGCAGCAGTTCAATGGCGTTAATGTCTTTATTGCATATATGGGCCAGAATCACCTTCTCGATATAGAGTTCGGGAATCGGTTCAAAGTTCTGTTCCACATAGTCGAGTTCTCTTTCCGCCTCCACAAACTTGCTCTGAAACGAGTAATATTTGGAACGAAGCAGTCGGATATAGGGATCTTTCGGGAAATTCTGCAACGCGTATGTCAGGGCTTTCTCGCAATAGAACATATCGCTGGTATCCAGAAAGAAGCCGATGACATCCTGGATGTCGGTATTGTCAAAATAGGCAGGTTGACCGTTATCCACCGCCTCTTTGAACTTCTGCGCAAGTTCTTCTATCTCCTGAATATCATTCTCTTCAAAGGGTTCCATGCTCTATTTTTTTAGGGTTGCAAAGATACAAAAAAAACTAAGCCCTTTTTGGGGCTTAGTTTTATAATATGAAATACGTTATTCTATTGATTATTAGCGTACTTGGATATTGTCAATGACAATCTTACGATCCTTGGCGGCCGTCAGACCATACACGCCTTGTGTAGTGTTCTTGTCGGAGTTGTCCTTAACCTCGCCATTGGGGTTCTTGTAGATTGACAAGCCGCTCTTTTCGCCGTTGATGTACGGAGCGAGGAAACCGCCTTCTGCCTGTTTCATATAGTTCAGCACGCTTTCGATACGACGGGCAGAGAGGTGTTTGTTGTAATCGCTGGCGGCCAGCGGGCTGGCGAAACCGCTAATGTTGAAGGAGACATGTTTGTCTTTCTTCATCGCTTTAACCAGGAATTTGGTTATTTTCTCCAGTCTGTCTTTGCCACCGTAAACCTCATCATCAAAGAAATCGGCAACAGCGCTCTTGGCCTCAGCTGTAGTGGACTTCTTCATGTACTCGTCCTTCTTCACTTTGTAATCCTCATAGAGTTGCATGAACTGTTTGTCGGTTGTTTCCTTCACAGTACGGGGATCCGGATAGTCGTTGTCAAAGTAAAGGGTAATCGGTCCGATACTTTCGATTTCCTCTTCCATGGCTTGGCTTTCTGCCTCTTCCGCTTTTATTCTGTCGCGTTCATCCTCTTCTTCAATGTTGAAGTTGATGGTGAACTGTGCCAAAAGGTCTTGTGCTTCGCAGCTTTGGGTGGAGGGCACCAGGTTCGGGAAGGATTTCACGATGCGAAGTGCCTCATCGTCGAACTCCTGATAGCCGGAGCTGGACACCACTTCAATGTCGCTCAATGTGCTGTCAGCTTTAACCTTGGCTTGAACGACCGTTGTACCAGAGATTCTTTGGTTTTTCAGGTTGACGGGGTAAACCATAGTCTTGTTGATGTAACGGCACATGGCCTTGTTTCCGCCCTTGAAATGGGGCAGTGTCATAGCGGATGTGGGCGCGACATGCTGTCCGTTGGAGTCGGCAATCACCAAAGCGAAACCTGTTTTGCAGGGGCTGTTGGACTTGGCACCATAGTAAAGGTAACTGGCATTGTCACCATCGCACTGTGCATAACCAACTGTAAAACAGAGTGATAGGACTAGAGCACCAAGCAAACTGAATAACATAGTACTTCTTTTCATAATATATTTTTTGTTAAATTTTTTTCAGCGTGCAAATATACATTTTTTTTTATTTGAATATTCAAAAGTATTTTTTTATGCTTTAAAATGAAAATTGTATATTTGCCGCCAATTATCAAACAAAAACAATTTTCATTGAAATGACAGTAGAAGAAATTGCCGCATTAGTGCAAGGAGAAATTTTGGGAGGCGAAGAATACAAGAACCGTCCCGTGGAGCGGATTTTCGCCTCCGATTTGATGAGTGATGTCTTGACGCTCAAGGATTATGACAATCTGATGCTGCTGACCGGGTTGTGCAACCTGCAGTCCATCCGCACCTGCGAGATGTCAGACATCCAGATGATTCTCATCGTCCGCGGAAAAGAGGTGACTCCGGAGATGCTGGAGTTGGCCGAGGACAACGAGATGATTGTAGTGCGCACGGAGTTTTCCATGTACAAAACCGCCGGTATCCTGTACGGGGCCGGCATACCCCCCGTTTACTAACCAAACTAACCGCTTATGGATTTCACTTATCATGTAGAAGGAGGCGACTTCACCAATGCCGGTTCCACTTCCAGCGAGGTGAAGCGGATGCTTAAGAAACTCGGTGTCAGCCCGGACATCGTGAAACGAACCGTGGTGGCCTTGTACGAGGCCGAGGTCAACATTGTGGCCCACGCCTACCGGGGCGACATCAGTGTGGACCTGCAGGATGACAAGGTGCGCATTGTGCTGGCCGACGAAGGGCCCGGCATCCCCAACATCGACTGGGCCATGCAGAAGGGCAACTCCACCGCCTCGCCCAAGGTCCGCGAGATGGGCTTCGGCGCCGGCATGGGCCTGCCGAACATCAAGAACAACTCCGACGAACTCAATATCCAGTCGGAAGTGGGCAAAGGCACCACCATAGAATTTGTTAACTACTTCACCAAATAAAACCGAACATTATGGCTGACGTTCAAGATTTCCACCACGCGCTCAAATTCAAGTCCGACCTGTGCATCGGCTGTGCCCACTGCACGGGCGTTTGTCCCACCGGGGCCATCCATGTGGAAGACGGACATCCCCAGCTCGATCCCAACCGGTGTGTTGACTGCGGCAGATGCTACCAATCATGCCCTGTCAACGCCATCTACATCGAGCAGGACGACTTCCAGACCGTGTACGACTGCAAGTATCCGGTGCTGCTGCTGCCTTCCATCTTCATCGCCCAATTTGAGGAGAAAATCAAGGAAAAAACCATTCTGTCAGCCCTGTATCATATTGGTTTCAAGCATGTTTTCGAGGTGGAGAAGAGCGTGGACTTCATCAAGGAGGAAATGCTGAAGACCGTACACGAGAACAACGGTTTCAAACCCATCATCTCCACATTCTGTCCGGCCATCGTGCGCCTCATCCAAGTGAAATTCCCGGTGCTGGTGCCCAACTTGTACCTTTCCAAACCGCCGTTGGATCTTACCGCATTGTATATCAGAAAGTTGCTAACGGAGGAAGACGGCATTCCCGCTGAAGATATCGGCATCTTTTATGTCACACCGTGTGCCGCCAAAATCGCGGCCATCAAGAGTCCTGCCACGGATGAGAAATCGCCGGTTTCGGAGGTCATCAACATGAACTTCCTCTACAGCAAGGTGATGCGCGTCATCAAGCAAGGCGAGTACCAGCTTTGCGAAGACTCCCGCACGCGCTACCACCGGCTCTCCAAGGCCAGTGTCAACTACACGCTCACGGGCGGTGAGATCGGCCTGCTGAAAGAGGGCCGCAACTTGGCCATCGATGGTATCCACAATGTGTCCGAGTTTTTGGAAAAACTGGAGGACGAAGACATACAAGATATTGATTTTCTGGAACTTCGCGCCTGCGATGAGAGTTGTGCCGGAGGCATACTCTGCGCCAACAACCGTTTCCTCATGGCCGAGCGCCAGCGCAAACGGATGCAGAAATCACCCGACGAGGTGGACGCCGAAGACAACGACCTGCTCAACTATACCGACTATCTCGCGCAGCACAAGCGCGTGCTCGGCAAGGTGGAACCGCGCTCCATGGACAAGATGGACGACAACCTGACCGTTGCCATGCAGAAAATGCGCAAGGCCTTTGAAATCAACCAGAATCTACCCCAGGTGGACTGCCGAATCTGCGGATACCAGTCCTGCAAGGCGCTTTCCGAGGCGGTGGTCAACGGGAAAGCCGAGGTGGAACAATGCATCTTCGTGCAGCGCGCTCTGGAGCATTCCGAGAAACTCACGCTCCTGGACACCCAACGCATCAACATCAAAATCTGGGGGTCGAAGAAAAACGATCCCTCCATCGCCAAAAACCTGAACCTGTAAAATCCTAATGGACAAGACCATAGTTCTCAACCGTTTGCTGGATGTTTTCAAAGACAGTCTGGAAATAACCGGCTGGGTGATTCTGATGATGACACTGATCGAACTCATCAATGTGTCCTCATCCGGAAAACTGCTGGCCAAGGTGCGCAACAAGCCCTTCCTGCAAATCATCCTTGCGGCATTGCTGGGTGCCATTCCCGGCTGCGCAGGCGGATTCGCCGTGGTCTCCATGTTCACCCACGACCTGCTCTCCTTCGGCGCGCTCATCTCCGGCATGGTGGCCACTTTCGGCGACGAGGCCTTCTTCCTGTTCGTGCAGAACCCCAAATGGGGTGCCATCCTCACCGCCATTCTCTTTGGTATCGCCATCGTGTCAGGCCTGCTTTTCATGCTGATTTCAAAAAAATGGAAATTCACCCTGGAACCGCACAATTTCGACATTCATCAAGACATTGACGACGACCATCAGGCCTCAGAAGAAAAAAACGCCGGCTTCAAGCATAAAATCATCCATTTTTTCAAAGAACATTTCTGGCACCATGTGGTAAAACAGCACCTGTTGCGCGTGTTTCTCTGGTCTTTCGGCGTACTGCTGCTGCTCATGATTATCGGTCTTTTTGTCGATGTGGAGCAGATGCTGCAGGCCAAGCAATGGGCCAAGTACGCCTTGTTGCTGCTGGCGGTGGTGGTGGGGTTCATTCCGGAATCCGGCCCAAACCTCATCTTCATTGCCATGTTCCTGAACGGCACCATCCCTTTCGGCATCCTGCTCGCCAACTCCATCTCGCAAAACGGACACGCCGGACTCCCCTTACTGGCGCAATCGCGCAATAACTTTTTCATCGTGAAGGGCATCACACTGGCGTTGGGTTTGCTGGTGGGAGCGATTTTGATATAAGGGTGAACGGGGTACATGGGGTAAAAGAGGTACATGGGTGAATGGGGGGAAAGGGGAAAAATATTGTATCTTTGCACTTTCAAAAAATCATCATACAATGAAGCGCTTATTTCTTATAACCATCTTATTCACAGCCATTTGCAGCTGTTTTGGACAAGCCAAAGAAATCACGATTGAACGAATTTGGGACGACTACTACTTCACCCCGCGGGGAGTGCCCGGTTACACCGCCATGCCCAAGAGCGACTATTACACGGTCGTAAAACGCGCCGGCATTGAGCGTTACAGTTTTGCCACGGGCGAGCGCGTTGATATGCTGGTGGCCAACAGCGACCTGGACCGCCTGAGCAAAGGAACTGTGAACATCAGCAAGGTGAGCAGCTATGAGTTCTCCAGTGATGAGAAGAAAGTGGTGCTCGCTGTGGACGAGGAGAGCATCTGGCGCCGCTCCTCTCTCGCTTTCTACTATGTGTATGATATTGAAAACAACAAACTTATAACCGTGGCTGACACCAACACCAAGTTGCATTTCGCCTTCCTTTCCGAAGACGGACAGAAGGTGCTGTTCGCCCGCGACTGCGACCTGTTTTATCAGGATTTGGCCACTGGTGTTATCACGCAAATCACCCATGACGGACAGGAAAACGCCATCTTCAACGGTTATGCCGATTGGGTGTATGAGGAGGAACTGGACATGTCGAGTGCCGCCTCGTGGTCGCCCGACGGCAGCAAGATCGCCTTCCTGCGCTTTGACCAGCGTCGCGTGAAGGAGTACAACTTCGCATTATACGACAACCTCTACCCCACCGATTTCAAATACAAATACCCGAAAGCCGGCGAAGACAACTCCTTGGTGGATGTGTATATTTATGACCTCGCCTCCAAACAACTCACCCGCGTGGATTTGGGCGACAACAGCAACTGCTATTTCCCGCGCGTCTATTGGTTGCCTAACAGCCAAGATGCTGTAATCCTGAAACTTAACCGCCATCAGAACCAGCTTGACTTTATCCGCTACAACACGGTGACGAAGCAACAGGACATTGTCTATACCGACAAAAACGACAAATGGTTGGATGTGACCGACAACTACTATTTTTTGAAAGACGGCAAGACCATGATTGTGACCTCCGAGCGTGACGGTTTCAACCATATCTACAAAGTAACCTTGGGCGGTGAAATCAAGCAACTCACCTCTGGCAATTGGGAAGTAAATGAAATCCAATATGTTAACGAGAATAAAAAACTCATTTATTACCTTTCTAACGAGAGTGGCGTTTTGAATCGCGACCTCTACTCCATCACCTTTGACGGCAAGAAGAAAACCTTGATGAGCACTGGCGACGGCTGGAACCAACCCTCCTTCAGTCCGAACGGCAATTTCTACCGCAACCAGTACTCCAACCTCAACACTTTGCCCATCTACACTATCCGCGATGCCAAAGGCAAGGAGTTGCGCGTGCTTAACGACAACAAGCATGTGAAGGAAACCATGAATGCGTATGGTTTTGTTGACCGAGAAATCATCCATTTCACCACAGAAGACGGCACGGAATTGTACGGTTGGATGATGAAACCGGCGAATTTCGATCCGAACAAGAAATATCCCGTGATGATGAACTGCTACGGCGGTCCCGGCAGCCAGCAGGTGACCAATTCTTACGGCAGTTGGTATGATTTGGCCCTCTATCAGATGCTTGCACAAAAGGGTTATATTTCCGTATGTGTGGACGGACGCGGCACTGCCACTCGCGGCGACGCCTTCAAGAAGGTCATTTACCAACAGATGGGCAAATATGAGGCCATCGACCAGATTGCCGCAGCCAACTGGCTGAAGAAACAATCGTATGTGGATGGCAACCGCATCGGCATTTGGGGCTGGAGCTTCGGCGGGTATCTTTCCGCTTTGTCTTTGTTCCGTGGCGACGGCGCTTTCAAGATGGCCATCTCCGTGGCCCCGGTCACCAACTGGCGCTACTACGACAATATTTACACCGAGCGGTTCATGCGCACCCCGCAGGAAAACCCCGACGGCTACGACCTCAACTCACCCACCACATACGCTAAAGACCTCAAAGGCAAATATTTGCTTATCCACGGCACCGCCGACGACAACGTGCACTTCCAGAACGCCATGGAGTTGGTGAAAGCCCTGAATGAGGCCGGCGTGGAATACGACCAGTTCTTCTTCCCCAACAAGAACCACTTCATTATGGGCGGCAACACCCGCACCTACCTCTACAACAAGTTGGCGAAGTATATTCTGGAGAATCTTTAGGATTGAGATTTGAGACTTGAGACTTGAGACGTAAGATTTAGGACTTGGGACTTTTGACTTGAGATGAGAAGAAGGCATTGCGGTTATGGTGCCTAATTATAGTTTTGAATTATTAAAAAACACCGCATCCCCATTTTTCGCTTTGTTCATGAACAATGACGCAAAACAGAAAAAGGTAACTCTATCATTGCTTGATTATTTGATGTGCCCTCTTTCTTTCAGTCCTTTGTAAAGTTCTGAATATCCGTTGTTTTTTATGAGATAGTCAGGATCTATCTGCATCACTTTCTCCCACATTTTCAAAGCATTGGCGTCATCGCCCTCCATTAGCAGGAACTCACCTTTTGAGTCGTACAGGTTGGCGTCTTGTGGGGACAAGGCAATGGCTTTGTCAATCGTTTTTATGGCTTCATCATAATCTCCTTGGCCGAAGTACACATAAGCCATCATGTTGTAAAATTGGATATTTACCGGGTGATTCTTTTCCAACACACGGCTCCCTAAATCCAACCCGTTCTGGTAACACTTCAAGGCATTGTTGTAGTCTTCCTGGAAGAAATACACATCTCCAATTGTCTTGTAATACAAGACGATAGTAGAGTGTTCTTCCCCTAGCACACGCTTGCTTATATCCATTGCCGTCTGGTAATTCTTCAATGCCTTGGCGTAGTTCCCCTGATCCTCATACACTGTACCCATATTGTGATAGCACATAGCGACATCCATGTGGTCATTTCCGTACTTCTGTTTCTTAACCGTCAATGTTTTCTGGTAATATTCCAAAGCTTTGGCATAATCTCCCTGGGCTTGATACACAATACCGATATTGTTGTAGCATGATGCCACATCCGGATGGATTTCCCCTAACTTCTGTTTCCGGATTCCCAGCGCCTTCTGGTAATTTTCCAAGGCCTTGGGATAGTTCCCCTGTACTTTATACACCACACCGATGTTGTAGTGGCACAACGCCACTAACAGATGGTCCTCGCCATAAACGCGTTTCCATATATCCAATGCCTTCTGGTAGCCCTCCAACGCTCTGATGTAGTCACCCTGGTCGCTATATACAGCACCCATATTGTTGTAGCATGATGCCACATCCGGGTGGTCATCGCCTAATTTCTGTTTCCGTATCCCCAACGCTTTCTGGAAATACTCCAGAGCCTTGGGATAGTCTCCCTGAGCTTTGTACACTACACCCATATTGTTGTAGCATGATGCCACATCGGGATGGGTTTCCCCTAACTTTTGCTTCCGTATCTTCAATGCCTTCTGGTAATACTCCAAAGATTTGGCGTAGTCACCCTGGTCACTGTACACCATACCAATATTGTTATAACTTGAAGCCACATCCGGATGGTCCTCCCCTAACTTCTGTTTCCTTATGCCCAACGCCGTCTGATAATGCTCCAACGCTTTGGGGTAGTCTCCTTGAACCTTATAGACCACCCCCATATTGTGGTGGCACAAAGCAACCATCGGATGGTCCTCACCGAGCACGCGCTTCCAAATATCCAATGCCGTCTGGTAGCACTCCAACGCCTTGGTGTAGTCTCCCTGGTCATTATACACGGCACCAATATTGTTGTAACATGAAGCCACATCCGAATGGTCATTCCCTAACTTCTCTTTCCTTATGCCCAGCGCCTTCTGGAAATACTCCAAGGCCTTGGCGTAGTTTCCCTGGTCACTATACACCGCACCAATGTGGTGGTAGCACTCTGCAACGACTTTTGAATCATTATTTTGCGTCGCTTTTCGCAAAGCACGCTGGTAATAAAACATGGCCTTATCATACAGAGCCAGATATTCAGCAATAAACCGTCCAGCATAATTTTGCCAATCCGGATTAGTCGTGTCCAGATTCGCGCGCAACTCCAAGTAATAGGCAGCGGAATCATTCTGAAACTGTGCGAAGAATTTCTCATAGTAACCGAAACAGCGTCTGGCAAGTTCATCGTTGTCGGCTGCAAAAACCTCTTCTGCCTTCTGCAACTGTTCCTTCTGCTCTTGGATTGCCTGTCCTTTCTGCAGTTGTTCCTCCACCTGCTTGCGCACATCACCACGCGAGCTCAGGAGGGAATCCGCTTTTACCAAATCCCCATTCTCAATGCAGAATGTCACCTGCCGGTAAAATTCGTCCAACTGGTCATAATCTATCTCAGAATACCTTTTGGCCATGTCGGAGATGAGTTTCTCGTTTTTCTCCTGATCGGCATAGAGTTTTTGCAAGGCCTTGTGATACTCTTCTTCCGTAATCTTGTTGTTCTCCACAAGAGAGTCTATCTCCATTTCTTTTTTCTGCAATTGCTGTTGGAGCGACCGGCGCAGTTTGCGTTCCGATTTCAACTGGTCCTCCAGCAGTTTCTCCGGCGTTTCCATCGTAATCACCAACGGGTTGGCGGAATACAGGTATTGTTTGCCCAGTATCTCCTGGTCAACCAATTGGTAGCCCTGCTTCTGCACATTCTTCAAAAAGAACTTCTTCTCGGGAATGGTGAGCGTGAAATTCCCGTTGCCGCCGCTCACGGTGGAGTGTCCGCCCGTAAGCACAATGGATGCCCCGCTCAACCGCGTGCCTGGGATAAGTTGACCCTTGCTGTCCATGCGCCCTTTGGTCTTCACATAACCCGTCTGGGTGGTCTGGGCGGTGGCAAAAGCTAAAGCCATTGCCATTATGATGAAAATGGATAGGACTCGTTTCATAATTATGCTGTTTTATGGGATTATTCTTCTACAAATAGATAGTAGTCATTGCCGCAGGGCATGTACAGACTGTCCTCGTGCAAGGTAACGGAGGAGGACAACGGATAGGTTTTCCGCTGTTCGGCCAACGGCACTGTAAGCGAAACATATCCTTGGGCATCCGACACAACCGTTTGCCCGGCCACCGCCACTGTAACGCCTGGCACCATTTTCTCTTCACTTCGGTTCCATATCCTGAAACGAATGTCACCGTACACCTTCGGGTCTCTCGCAATATTCACTGCCAATTGGCTGTTAAGCACAACCGTGGTGTCCACATCCATGAAATCATCGCAAACCACGGTTATTCGCACAGGTTTGTTCAGATATTTGTGCGGGATATTCTTGAACAGCGCTTGGTCTTCCATCGCGCGCAAGGTGTCCACTTCCAGCACATTATCCACTGCCAAAGTCACCACGGCGTCTTTCATGGGCGGCAGGTTGTCATTATGCACGGAAGTCTCGTGCAACTGCAATTGCACATCCACCGGCCTGCTCATGGTCACGGCTGCAATCAAGGCCGCGACAACCGCTATTATCCCCAATGTCCATGCGACAATCTTTCGGACAATCCGTCTTTTGTGGCGCTGCCAGATTGTGTCAAATTCCACACCCAGCAGCTTGGACACCAACTGGACATACGCACGCTCGCGGTTCAACCATGGAAGTTTGTAGTTCTTCTCATGGATATTGGCGCCCAGAATCTCAGGCAATCCCAACTCATGGACAACGGGGTTGAAACATTCCGTTTCGGGATCACCGCTATGTGGCTGTCCTTCCACGATAAAGAAATGGATGTTCTTCGTGCGCCCCAATTTGTGGAAATACTCGATTTCCATGCCCACCCATTTCGACCGTGCGGAAGCCGGGGAGCAAATCACGATAAGGTTTCGCGATGCCTTCAGGCGTTCCTGCAACTCTTCGGTCAGTCCTCCGGGTTGGATGTCGGTGGGGGCGAAGAAAACGGGGTTCATCGGAGTACGCTCCCATCCGCGCTCACTGCACAGTGTGGAAGGCATCCTGTAGTGTTCTAGTTTCTTCTGCAGCCGTTTGCCCCATTCCGTGTCTTTGGAGCTGTAGCTGATAAATGCAAAATATTTGGATTGTTGTTCCATAATAATTTGTGTTTAATCTATTTTTTAACTTCAAATCCCTGTTTGATAACAAATTTCAATGTTCCCAAAGCCGTGTTCCGGTCGTAGTCTTTTTCCTCCTCTGGAAGCTCTTCGTAAGGAATCAAACACGGGTGCTTCTTCCGAGCATCATCGCGGGTAGGACCGTAGGTCCAGCCCTGGTCCATGCGCGATTTGGCCCAAACCTCATGGATATTCTTAGCCAACCGTTCTGTCAGCATCAAGAGTTCCTCCGACAATTCAACATCGGAAATGTCCAAAGGCATCGGAGTATAATCGTCAGTGTGCATAATCAGTTAGTGTTAGTGCTTCGTTTTTGTCATTTTCAGTATCCATAACAGATACTTCACTATTTCAATATCGTATTGTCTGATATCATCAAGATCCTTATAAGGACGAATATCCGGATGAATATAGAGTTTTTTCCTGTTATTCTTGTTGAACTCCGTCTTGTACGCCGGATAATTATATCTGTCCTCCTGGGGTCGCGCCTTGCGATACCCCATCAAAAGCCGCTCCACATTCCAACGGTTGTGCTCCACGGCGGCAAGGCAATCTATTTCGGATGGCGTAAGCGGGTTCAAATCCTGGCTTGTGTCATCGACATCCAAACCGCGCATGGCGCGGAGCGAGTCCAACTTACAGGACAGACCGTACGCAGAATACCGGCTTGACCATTTCTCGGCGACCTTCAGTCCCCGCCAAGCTTTGTCTGCCTCTGCCCATAGCGTCTCAACCGGGATTTCATCCAACTTCGCCATATCCGGGAACCGATTGTCGGCGCTATTGCAATACAGATAGTTAATCAGTTTGGCGCGTTTCAAAAACGGTTCATCGCTGCAGTAGGCCATATCATTCATGCCAAAAGGATAGATATGCGCGTAGCGGCCCTTCCTGTCTTTCTCATTCAGCTCGCCTTCTTGAACAAAATAATAGTTAATCTCTTCATTATCAGCATTTCTAAGATTGGTAGCGAAATCATCCGCCCTGTCCTGTCGTATGAATACGGGGACGGCATTGTCATAAATCTCATCCGGCATGTTCATACCCATAACGAAATTGGATCGCTGGTTATCCGAGGTGAGAAAGATGGAAAGGTATTGGTTTTCATCGGCCGCCCACCGCTTGAACAAACCCTGGATTTCGGAAGAGAACACATCGCCTTTGATGAATTCAAACTCCACATCCAGAAAATTGTGACTCTCCAGATCCTGAGCGAGCATCTTGGTTTCCACCGACTCACTGTCCTCCACCGACGCATTCTCCTTATACAGATAAGGTTGCACCTCAAAAAAGTGACGGTTGCGGGTGGCGAACAGTTTCAACTCCTCGTCGGCATTCCGCTCAATGAAGGTAATGCGCGTGCGTCGGGAATTATCGTTCTCAAAATTGGGGAAATGGAACACATGAGCCGCTTCCATAGCGAGGGTATCCGCGAAGTTGGAGGTGCCGACAAAGACCAGATGCACATGCTTATGGTCTTCCGGGGTAATGCCGTTGCCGCAAACAAGCGGGTATTTCAAATCCTGATCGGGATTGTTCTTCTCGTGGTAGGAACGATTCACAAACAACTGCTGGGCCCATCCCGCATAAAAATTGTAGGGGACAAATTCAATATTGAGATTGTTGATTTCCCGGAATATCTCGGTAGTCTTAAAAGCAGCATATGTATCCAGATCCTCAAACACGCAGGTGATTCGCTTCGGCCTTTGCTGGAATTGGTTTTCAGTAAGATAGGTGCGAATGCTATCCACACATTCCACATTAATGGCATCGTGCGCCGGACGGGTACGGTTGCCTACAATGAAAATCTCCTCTGCCGTCTCCAGATGGATGTCGGCATAATCATCTTTCACCATGCGGTGTCCATAGGTCACAAAAATCTGCTCCATTTTGTCACGGGCCACCGAACGCTGCAGTTTTTCACGCACCACATTGGCATCCACGGAAGTCAACAGGAGCACATCCACCTTTTCATCCTTCGCCCTCATGAAAATGTCATGGATAATGGAAGGCACCATATCATCATAGCCCATAACAATATAGTGTCCCGACTTGGCATAGTGCAGCAATCCGTTGCGGTGTGCCTGGACACGATGATCGATAAGGTTGGTGATCACACCGATAATCATTCCATGGAACACCAGAATTCCAATCAGATAGGTGATACTGCATGTCATGAGCATCCATCCATGGACATGCCCATCGATATACAGATTGTTCAACGCATTGGAGTCGATGAGCAAATAAATCGGCAACAGCCAGGGACTCAAGTCATTATCCGTACAAAAGCGTCTCCACTCATATCCTGAAAATGAAAGACAGACAAACGATATGATCAAGGCAATAAGCAGAACAGCCGCCAGAATCCCAACTTGGCGCAGCAAGCTTTCGGACAACGCCCTGTCAACAAAAAGTTTAATTCTATTTCGCTTGCATTTCATTTTGTTACTGTATTTAGAATAAAACCGACATCTGTATGAACCAAGTAAGAGCAGTACAAAAGTGTATCACTTCTTAGACCGCAAAAGTACAAAAAGCGGATTATAAATCATAGTCATTCTGATTTTTTTTGGTTTATTGGATTCGGCAGGGATCGAAAAAGGTCACAAGATTCATAAACACAAAGGTACTATTTGGTTTTTTCTTATCTTTGCACCTCACAAACTAAAATTATCAATATGCGCAAATCATTCTTTCTCACCCTTTTGTTTGCGGTCATGTTCAGCATTGTCCGCGCCGACGGCGGCATGTGGCTGCCCCTTTTCCTGAAATACAACGAAGCGGAAATGCAGTCGCTCGGCTTCAAACTCACCGCCGAGGACGTGTATAGCGTGAACCACCACAGCATGAAAGACGCCGTGATGCTTTTCGGCGGCGGATGCACCGGCGAGCTCATCTCCTCGCAAGGACTGGTGCTCACCAACCACCACTGCGGTTATTCGTATGTGCAGTCGCACAGCACCATGGAGCAGAACCACCTGCAAAACGGTTTCTGGGCCAAGAGCAAAAGCGAGGAAATACCGATGGAAGGGCTCACCGTCACCTTTCTGGTCTATATGGAAGATGTGACCGCCAAGGTATTGAAAGATGTGAACGATGAAATGGAAGAGATAGAGCGGCAGAGAATCGTGGCCGATGCCATACAGAAAGTGATTAAGGAAGCCACCAACGGCACCACCTACAAAGCTTCCATCAAACCGTTCTACTATGGGAACCAGTATTTTATGTTCGTCACGGAGACTTACAGCGATGTGCGTTTGGTGGGCGTTCCGCCGGAGAGCATCGGCAAGTTCGGCGGTGACAGCGACAACTGGATGTGGCCGCGGCACACGGGCGACTTCTCGCTTTGGCGCATCTACACCGACAAGGAGGGCAAACCCGCAAAATACTCCCCCGACAACATCCCGATGAAACCCAAAAAATATTTCCCCATCTCCATCAAAGGCATTGAAGAGAACGACTTCACGCTGGTGTTCGGCTATCCCGGCAGCACCCAGCAGTTTTTGCTTTCCGACGGCGTGGATGTGGTGGCCAATGTGCAGAACCCCATCGCCATTGACGCGCGCACCATCCGCCTGGATGCCATGAAACGCCAGATGAACCTCGATCCGCGCATCCGGTTGATGTACTCCGCCAAGGCCAACAGCATCTCCAACGGCTGGAAGAAATGGCAGGGCGAGAGCAAGGGCATCCGCGAATGCAATGTCATCGCCAAAAAAGAGGCCGAAGAAGCCGATTTCCAAAAATGGGTGAACAGCGACAAAGACCGTCAGAAACAGTACGGCAGTCTTCTCGCTGACATGAAACGCGCTTACAAGAACTATGCGGAGCAGACCAGAGTGTCCACCTTCATCAGCGAATGCGTCTTTGGTCCGGAAATCATCAGCAATGGTGTGCATCCGTATTACCGGCTGCTTGTGTCGCCGGCACTGCGGGCCGAAAACGGCATTGTGGAGGAGAACAAGTCAAAATTACTGGGGAGCAACAGCGCCTTCCGTGAAAGCTATTGCCCCGCCATCGACAAAGAGGCGTTTGTGGAGCTTTTCACCTACTATTTCACGAAGGAGAACCCCGATATGATTCCCGCCGAACTCCGCAAATATGTGTTGGATGAGGCCACCGTGCGCCAGATAATGACCGCTTTGTGGGACAAGCAGGCCACCACCGCACCCTATATCACCGATAATGAGAAATTTGCGGATTTCATCAGCAAGGCGACCCAAAAACAGATTGCCAAAACCTCCAACAACGAACTGATAAAAATCTACAAGGCCCTTTTCGACCAATACCAGGCCTCGCGCAACAAACTCACCCCCACCAAGTTGCAACTGGATTCCTATTATCGCACCTATGTGAAAGCGCTGATGGAAAAGGAGAAAGACCGCGTCTTTTATCCGGATGCCAACCTCACCTTGCGTGTCACCTACGGCCAGGTGAAGGGCTTTGAGCCGGCCGACGGTGTGGAGTACAACTATTACACAACCTTGGACGGCATCATGCAGAAAGAGAATCCGGACATTTATGATTATAAGGTGGATCCGAAGCTGAAACAGTTGTGGGAGAAGAAGGACTACGGCCGATACGCCAACAAAAACGGCGAACTGCCGGTTGCCTTCATTGCCAGCAATCATACCACGGGCGGCAACTCGGGCAGTCCGGTCATCAACGGCGAGGGCCAGTTAATCGGCACCAACTTCGACCGCGTGTGGGAGGGCACCATGAGCGACATCAACTATGATGTGAGCCGCTGCCGCAATATCAGCTTGGACGCCCGCTACTTCCTCTTCATCGTTGACAAATTCGCCGGCGCAAAGAACCTCATCGAGGAGATGGATATTATTGAGTAAATATGTTACGGAAACAGATTCTCTTATTCGTTATTTGCATAGCCACCACCTTGACTGTAAACGGACAATCGTCCAAACAACTACAGAAGGCCAAAAGCTTGCTGGTTGAGGTGGAACGCTGCGCTACCGTTGATTTTGAGAATCACCAAAAAGCAGTGGATCTGCTGACGAAGGTGGCCGATCGCCACGACGAGAATGAAGGGGAGGCTTTGTTATTCCTAGGTGAGGCCTATTCTCGATTTGTGCCTGGTGTGCTGCGCAATGACATGTTATCTTTGAGCTATTACACGGCTGCTGCTGAGAAGTTGCCCGAATGTCCGCTCAAAGGAACGGCATTCTATAATATGGCGTTTTATTACTATAAGGCCACTGAACATCAGGAGCTTCCGTATGCCCACGACTTGTTCGTGCTTGCAGCAAAATACAATGATGCGCTGAGTTCCGGTGCTGGACAGAGCTATGAGTTTGGACTTGGTTGCCCCATGAACCCATCGGCGGCATTCGCTTACTATAAAAAGGGCATTGCCGCAGGTGCGGATTTATATGCCATGATGTATGCCATCCACTATTACATGGAGCAGACCTCCGCCAACACTTTGGATACAATCGCATACCAACAATACCGAGATGGAATCCTGGAGCAATCTGTAGGGGGTAGGGATCCTGACTTGTACGAAACAGCCTTGTTGAAATCTGCACTACGAGGATATCTGCCCGCCCAATTCGAATACGGGACTCTTATGATGCGAAAGGATGTGCAAACTTCCATGCGTTGGCTCAAGAGTGCCGCCGACCGCCAGTATCTTCCCGCCATCCATCAATATGGGGTATTATGCGAATCCCTGGCTGGCCATGGCATACGCGAAGCTCTCCCCTTCTACCAACAAGCCGCCGAAGCGGGCTATCCTCCAGCGCAATGCGCCATGGGCGTAATCTACCAACGGGGACTCGCTGGCGTGCCAGCCAATGTATCAGAAGCAAAAAGCTGGTATGAGGCCGCCGCCGAGCAAGGATATAAACGGGCCTCTAAATTTCTGGACAATCTGGACAAATCCATCAGAGCCGCAAGGCGAAAACAGATTTTGTTCGCCCTCAGCCAAATAGCTGCTGATATTGCCAACATACAGCAAAACTCCACCACATATCGCACCTCATCTGTTCCTTCTCAACCCAGACAAAATGCAGCACAAAACCACGACAGCAGCCAAGACTACTGGAAACAGAAGGCTGCAGCGGCGGAAAAAGAGTCCAATCTGCTGCCTTTACTGCACCGTGACCAGAAATCATACGACTATTGGGCTGATCAGTTATACAAGATGTGGGCCGGCTGGAGCACATACTCCAATGCTGACCGCAAACGGTATCAGTCGAATATGCGAGAGATCCGCCTCCGCTGGGAAGGCAAGGGCATGGGCTCCTATTTTTACAAATCGCGCTGGGAAACGTGGGATGGAAACAAGTAATTGGTATAGGACACTAAAGCATCCATTGTTGTTTTTCACAAAATTATTACTTTTGCAGCCTTATTATCTGATTTTTTAGTGGCGTATGATTTCCTTTGACAACATAGACAAGTACGATTGGTTGTACGATTTCTACATGAACTATCTGTGCATCATGCACAACCATATCTACTACCGTCACTTTTACATTCTCAATCAGGAAAACATTCCCGCAAAGGGACAACCCACCATCGTAATTGCCAACCACCAGAACGGCATGATGGACGCGATGGCTATCTTGCATACCATGTTCCGCGACCGCCGGCAGCCCGTGTTCATCGCGCGCGGCGACATCTTCAAGAAGGATGGTGTGGCCCGCATCCTGCGATTCCTCAAGATCATGCCCACCTTCCGCAGCCGTGACGGGAACGTGAGCGATGTGAAGAGCAACCTGGCCCTCTACAACCGCGCGGCCCGCGTGCTGCGCAAGGGCGGCACCCTCGTCATCTTCCCCGAAGCCACGCACCAGCATGGCCACTATATGAACACCTTCAAGAAAGGTTTCGCCCGTATCGCCTTCTCCGCCGAAGAACTGAACGACTTCCAGCTCGGTTTGCAAGTGCTTCCTCTTAACATCCACTACTCCAACTACTTCAACTTCCGCAGCGACCTCATGGTGACCGTCGGAAAACCTTTTACCTTCGAAGAACTTTTCGATACTTATAAAGAAAACCACGACAAAGGTTATTTGGCACTCAACGAGAAGGCCCGCGCCCGCGTGAAGGAGATCACCCCCGACATCGATATTCCCGAATATTACAACGAGATTGACGCGCTCACCCAGATGATGAGCGAGCCTCTGCTCAAGTCCAAAGGTCTCAACCCCAACAATTTGCCCAACCAGAAGGATGCCGCCATGACCATCATCGGCAACATCAGGCAATACCGCACCGACGAGCCCGACAAATTCGAGCAACTCATGCTCAAAATGCGGGAATACATGTCGCTTTTGAAGAAACTGGGATTGCAAAACTGGATTGTGAACCGGAAACTGTCCATGTTCCGGCTCGCCTTGCGCATCCTGTTCATGATTCTGACCATTCCGCTGTATCTTTTCGGGTATGTGAACAATTATGTGCCCCGCGCCATCACCAAACATTTCACCAACAAGATCAAGGATCCTATGCTGCACTCCTCGTTCCAGTATGTGCTGGGCACCGTGGCCACCTTCCCCATTTTCTATTTGCTGATTCTGGCCATCGTATGGATTGTCAGCAAACACTTCTGGATAGCGTTGTTATACATCTTGCTCACCTTCCTGACGGCGTTTTTCGTGCACTATTACAAAATCGCCTTCCGCAAGCTACGCACCTTCTTCCGCGCACGGTACTTCCGCAAGACGGACGACTACAAGCGCCTGTGCCAGCTCAACACGGAAATCAATCAGGAAATGGAAGGGATTATTTTCTAAAATTCATCTGGCTCAACACCACACCGACAACCACCAGCAGGACGCCCGCGCACTTCTGCAGGGTGATGATTTCTTGCCCGATCAGAGCGGCGCAAAACAGGGTGACGATGGGAATGGCATTGGCGAAAACCGACACTTTGGTGACCGTAATCTTCTGTGCGGCAAACGAATAGCACATGTATGCGCCGGCGGAACAGAACACCGCCAGGCAAAGCAGGCTGGAAATGTTGCTCCACGACCACATCAACCCACCCCAGTGCCGCAAATCGAAGATGCACACGAAGGGCAAATAGAACGGGATGGCCATAAGGTTCTGCATGGTCGTCACGGTGATCGGGCTGTAGGTTTTCAGCATACGGCTCAGCATCACGGAATAGCCGGCGGCGGCCAGCACCGCAATCATCAGGATGGCCACACCCTTGAAGTTTACATGAACCGCTCCGCCGAAGCCGAAAGTCATGATGAATACACCCAGCACCGAGACGATTGTTCCGATGAAAAATTCAGAGCGCAGGGCCTCACCCTCCGCAAAGTGCATTGTAATGGAGACCACAATAGGAATCAGGGCGATCATCACCGCCGCAAAACTGGCATCCACATACATCATACCGAAATCCTCGCCAATAAAATAGAGGAAGGGCTCGAAAAACGCCAGCAGGAAAAACCATTTCCAGTCGCCCTTTTGGATTTTTTCCAGTTTGTGCTGGATTTTGAACAGCGTGACGAATATGGCGGAGGCGATGACCAGACGGAGAAAAACAATCGTAAACACGGGGAATCCGGCATTTAGCAATTGTTTTGTCCATACAAAACTCATGCCCCAGAAGAGCATGGCGAAGGTGATGGCCACATAGCCGGTCAGTTTCGGATTCTTTTCCATATTATTGGATAGTTTTAGAGGCCTGGTACAGGATGATGGAGGTGGCCACAGCGGCGTTCAGCGACTCGGCGGTATCCCTTCCTTGCGCTGGTGTCGGAATCGTAATTTTTTGTGTGACAATCTTTTCCACCTCCGTTGAAATGCCGTTCGACTCGCTGCCAATGACGATGATGTCGGTGGATTGGAACGCAAAGTTATGGATAGACTCCCCTTGCAGGAAGGCGCCCAGTATGCGATGTTGGCCGGCGCGCGCCTGCAGGAACGGCACCAGCACGTGCGTGTGCACATGCACATGCGCGAAGGAACCCATGGTGGCCTGGATGGTCTTGGGGTTGTAGAACTCCACACAGTCGGGCGAGCAGACGATGTGGCGGAAGTTGAACCAGTCGGCGGTGCGGATGATGGTGCCGAGGTTGCCGGGGTCGGCGATGCGGTCGAGCACGAGCAGCGGCTTGTCATCGGGCACTTGGCCCTGGTCGCGCCGCTGGCGGGCGACGGCCAGCAGCTCCGGAGGGGTGCTCAGGGTGCTGATACGCTCCATTTCCGCCGGAGCCACAAGCGTAACAATCTGTTTGTCAAGCAAGTATTGATTCTCTTGGGCGGCCGACTCAGTGGCGTAGATATCCTGCACCTCAAAGTCGGATTGTAGGAGCATCTCCACACTTTTGCGGCCTTCCACGATGAAAAGACGCTCCGCATCACGGAATTTCTTCTGATGCAGCTTACGGATTTCGGAAATTTTATTCTTGCTGATCATCGGAAAGAGATTCAAATTCGGAGAACATTTTCTTGTACTCTTCCCGGATAGGAATAGACTGGTGTGTTTGGCGGTCGAAGCCGGCCAAGACACTGTAGCAGGTGGTTTTCACCGTACCGGTGCGCAGGTCGCGCAGTTGCTGCATCATCTTGACGCTTTTGTTGCCGATGGAAAGCACCCGGGTTTCGCAGACAATCTGGTTGTGGAATTCGATGCCCTCACGGAAATCCATCTCCACATGCACCAACACCATATCCATTTCGCGCCAGTCGATAGGTTTTTGGAACACATGTTCGAAATAGGCGCTCCGTCCGAAGTCAAAATAATTGCACTGCGCACCGTTGTTAGCGTGCACAAACGGGTCCAAGTCGCTCATACGCACCTGGATAGGGACGGAAAAGTGGTATTTTTCGTTGGTCTGCATATTAAAAAAGGGGAATGTTACTTCCCCGATATTTCTTTAAGTTGCTATAAAAACTTGGTCTTTCGTCTTCGGTCTTGAAAAAAATCCAATTCCCGACAGCCAATTACATAGCGTTGATTTTCTTCATCAGACCGGACTTGAGGTTAGCGGCCTTGTTTTTGTGAATCATGCCTCTCTTGGCGAGTTTGTCAATCATGGAGGTCATAGCGGACAGCTTTTGAGAAGCCTCGTTCTTGTCCTCGATGGCACGGATATCACGCAAAGCATTGCGCATGGTTTTTGAATAATAGCGGTTGGCTTGTCTTTTTCTTTCGTTTGCTCTAATTCTCTTAATGGATGACTTATGATTTGCCATTTCTAACTTTGATTTATAATTTTTTACGTTTTAAATTTTCGGGCTGCAAAAGTACACTTTTTTTTGATTTCCGCAACAGGGAGGAAAAAATTTAATTTTCATTACCCAATCCGAAGTAAAATATTGTAGTTTCTGTCCTACGCTAATGTGTCTCGCGGGATGTGGAACGCGCCCACCTTTCCGCTGTGAACATAGTGAACGGCGGAATCCAAATCAACAGACCATCATGTTGGGTCTTCTTCTATATCATTGCATAACACATGTTTTTTGCAGTTTAAAATATTATTTGTATTTTTGCAAACTGAAAATACAAATAATTCGTATTATGAGTTCTCAAAAGAAACCGTTTCTATGCTTGAATTATTTGCCCTATCCCCTATTATAGCAGACCAAAAGATAACCGAACGGATGCGTCTGCTTGCAGACAATCCGGCAATTACAGACATACTGTCGCAAAACGATGTTGATCTCAGCATTGTAAGTGAGAGACAATTGCATCTGCTTGTTGAAGAACATGCCACGCTGGTGCTTCCGACACGAAAAGGCGAAAAGGTAAGTCTTTGTATTTAAACCATTTCGATAAACAGCACACTCACTTGACAGTAACTATTCCTTCCCTGTAGTCTGGACATCAGCGCGCTCCTCTACGACCGTTTTTTCTTTCACAACCTTTTTACGCCCTCTCTTCTTGGGTTTGACGACTTCGGAATCTCCCTTTTGCGCTCCAGAGACCTCGTCACTCTCCAATTTCATAAGGGCGCCCTCCCCCATTTTGTCTTTCTTCTTCGCCTCGCCACTCTTCTTCCCTTCTTTGGCGGGCTCAATGTGACGCACATACACATCGCGTTGCGGGAACGGAATCTCAATGTTATTCTTATTCAGCGTATTGTAAACCATTTCTTTAACCTTGGCGATAACGGCAGGGTTCTCTTCCACCAGCACCCAGAACACGATGAACAGGTCAACACTGCTGTCGCCGAAATCGTTGAACACCACCGAAAATCCCTGCTTCGTGTCCACCACATACTTGCCGGCTTTGTTCTTGACAATGAGGGACTGCAAATCGTTCACCAGCATCTTGCGTACCTTGTCCACATTGGAGCCGTAAGCCACGCCCACGGGCACCTTCACCAGCACATAACCGTGGTTGCGCGTCAGGTTCTTGAAGTTTTTCGTGAACAGCGTGGCGTTTTGGAAGGCAATCACGCTGCCGTCGAGCGTCACCACCTGCGTGCTCTGGTAGTTGATGCTATCGACCTTGCCTTGCACACCGTCGCACTCAATGTAGTCGCCCACGCGGAGACGGCCGGCCATGAGCGTGACACCATACACGAAGTTCTCCAACAGGTCTTTCATAGCAAAACCAAGACCGGTAGCCAAACCTGCCATCACAATGGAGATGCCTTTGCCGGAAACCCTCAGAATCATCAGCGCGGCGATAACATAACTGCCCCAAACCAGAATGCTGATGACATTGTTGACGAGCGTGGCGTTGCCCGGCCCGCGAAGGTCGGCTTTACGGCGCTTGCGCAACATCTGATAAAAGGCCTTGATGGCATAGTTGAAGTAGCGGAAGATGAAATAGAGCTCCAAAATCATACAGAGTTTGTATAAGGAGATCTCGATGACACCGGGCTTGTTCAAGAACACGAAAGTGAAGATTTTGCGGCACACCGCCGACATCTCGAAGATGTTGGTGGCCCAATATACGCTGGCAGGTACAGAAAGCACAGCCAAAACGGGCAACAGCGCCTTGAAGAGGAAATCATAGAACCATGTCTGGGCAATGTATTCGCCCTTAACCATCTGAGGTTGGATTTTCTTGAAATATTTCTCGATTTCTGCATCCGCATTCAGTTCCACACCCTTATCATGGGCGATTTTGCGGGTCAGACGGCGCGACTCGTACATCTTGGCCAAGTCGTAGAAGCAGGTGATGCTCTGGATAGCAGCCAACTGGATGGCCCACCACAACATAATCTGTACCGCCAGCAGCACAAACCCGAACCAGGAGGCCACGCACGCCACCACCATGGCCACAAACGACACCATGGTGTAAATCATGTCGCTGTCGGGCAGCTTCTCAATCTTGCGTTTCATCACCAGGAACTGCCAGATCGTGAACAACAACAAGATAGGCGGATAGATAAGATTCACCAAATTATTGGGAATCAAAATCATACGGAAAACGATCACAATAAAGGCCATGATGATAAAGGGTGTATAGGTGCGCACACCAGCGCGTATCTGCCTGTCGGAAAGTCGGATAAGCAACGAAACCAATATAACTTCCAACAGCCAGGAGAAGAAGATCATCAGGTTGATGGCCATCAGCACAAAGTTCTGATGCACAAAGAATCTGGCGATGGAAATGGAGATGGCGAAGATGAACACGCCGCAGGCAATGGTGACAAACAGACGCTTGTTGTTCTGGTTGAAATACCGGCGCCATTTCTTCGGCAGGACCCAACGCATGAGGGCGTAACTCAACAGACTGGCAACCAGGATGTAGAACAACATGAAAATGGTGATGGAATATATGACCGGTCCGCGCCATTCGGATTTGCGAGTGAATGGCTTGTACTTGTCGTCCACATCTTTTTTAGCCAAAATATAATGCATCCGAAAACGCTTGAGTGTCTGAAAATAGTTGCCGCTGCCGTTCACAAAGATGCTTTTCTGGATTTTCTCGTAGCGGGAGAGCGCATACGCGTTCAGTTGCTCCACGCGCTT